>JASEFU010000004.1 GCA_030018455.1 Dehalococcoidia bacterium | reverse complement strand
ATGAATCGCATAGTGACACCATTCTAGGTGTCACCAATGTTTCTGAACGAGCACATGAAGCGCCTGCTGAAGGCGGCGCCGCTCGCACCGGTCCCTCACTGCGTCGGCGTCGACGACGGCGGCGCGACCAGCCCCGATATCGGCAGGCTGAACACGCGGTGGACCGCGCAGTCCGCTACGTACAGTACGTCGCCCGGGCCGACGGCCAGCCCTACCGGACGTGGCCTCGCCGCGCCCTCCTTCGACGGCAGCTCCCACGCCACCACCGGCGTCCCTTCCTGATCGTACAGCTCTATGCGGCCGTTGGCGGGGTTGCTCACAATCACTCGACCATCGGCGAGAGCGACCAGGTAGGGTTTTGCAGTGACTTCCGTGTTCCCCCAGCCCTTCACCTTGAACTCCCCAATGTAGTTAAAGTCGCGGTCGAAGTGCTGGACGCGTAGGTTCCAAGTGTCGGCAACGTAGATATCGCCGTTCGCGCCCACGGCGATGCCCACCGGCTCGTTGAACTCGCCCGGGCCGGCGCCCTCTTCACCGAAGCTCCCCAGCGGCTCGCCGTCGGGGCTGAACTTGGCGATCCGCTTGTTGCCGGTGTCGACCACCAGCACGTTGCCGTCGATGTCGATCGCGATGGCACGGGGCCCGAAGAACTCGTCTATCTCCGGTGGTCTCATCCCTACTTCAGTGAACGGCCTGCCCCACTTTTTGACGAGGCTAAGCCCGGAGTCATATTTCTTCACGACGTGATGCCACGTGTCGGCCACGTAGATGTTCCCCTCTCCGTCGACGGCCACTCCCCAGGGCTCGCTCAGGGGCGCCTCCTTATCGCCGCCGGTGCCGAGCACGAGCAGTGGGACGCCGCTGTCGTCGAACACCTGTATTCGGTTGTTTCCGCCGTCTGCCACGTACAGGTTCCCATCGCCATCGACGGCGAGTCCTGTCGGCAGGTTCAACTGACCACGTCCCGTTCCGGTCTGCGCGATCAACTCCTTCCCTTCGACGTTGGCGGTCGGTATCGGCGGCGCCGCCTGCACCGGCCCTCGTCCTGCGTTCTCGATGCTGCGGGGAAAGTAGACGTAGGAATCGTCCGGCGGCGGCTCCCACGGCGGATTGCGGTAAAGGAAATAATTCTTCCAGGTGCCCCAGGTCTCCCCCTTGAACAGATCGCCGAGGAAACCCTTGATGGTAACGTCGTCGTAGTGGTGCGGCCCATCGCCGAACCACCACAGATGGCGGATCGAGACCGGCTGCTGGTAGTCGTCCATATATGGCTCCATGCGTGACTGGTCGGGCCCCTTCAGGACAACGATGCTACCCGCGACGGGAGGCGTAATCGGTTTAGCGGAGTCGCCGTCACCCGTCCATTGCACTTTCTTGAAGTCGCGCAGATACCACACCAGCGGCCACGCCAGCTCGTTGTCCACCACGATCGGATAATCGTGGCCGAGGCCGCTTTTCTCGCCGTACTCGACGAGTTTGTCGCGGACCCACGGGATATCAGGCGACATATCGGCGTAGGAAAGCATTTCGTTCGGCCAGTCGCCTTCGTCGTACGCGGCGAGGGCCCCCGCCCGGATCGTCAGGATGAGCAGCGCAGCGCCGACGAGCCCGGCAGTCGATTGCGCCGCGACAAGGCGTCCGTGCAGCAGCCCGCCGCTCACGACCAGACCGATCGCCGCCACGCCGATGAGAAGCGCGACCGCGGCGCCGAGGGTCGAGAAGAACGTCGCCCAGAGGACGATCATGGCGAGAGCGCCCGCTCCGGCGCAGAGGACGAGCAGCGTCTCGGCGCGCGGCCAGCGGAGAGGCAGCGAGAAGCTTGTGTGCTGAAAGAGGTCGTTCAAGAACTTGGCCGCCAGCATTATCGCCGGCACCGCCATGTGAACGGTTAGCCAGGGCATCTTTTCGCCTGCCAGGCCAAAGGCGACGAGAGCGCCCACCAACCAGAACACGAGAAAGGACGAAAACAATCGTAGTCGCAGAGCGAAGTACACCGCACCAATGAGGGCGAAGACAACGGGCAGGAACTCGTACATGGGCATGATCATTAGGTAGTAGTAGACCGGCTGGCTTCCACGCTCGACGCCCTGCTGCATGAGCCAGTAGTCGAGGGAACCCCAGATGCCGGACCAGAAGCCCGTGCTCTCAAGCAGTATGGCGTAGCCGAAGACGAAGACGAAGAACCCGCCAGTCGCGACTGCGATGAGCCAGGGACTGCGCCACCACAGGAGGCTCACAGCCGGGACAACGAAGGCGAAGAGGAACACAATGCCGGCAGCAACTGTCCAGAACTCGCCGGCGTTCTTGTCGAAGACGAAGCCGCCGAGGTTGGTGAAGAATGTGGTGTATAGAAGCACGAAAATGCCGTAGAAGATGCCGCTGCATATAAGCCACCTGCGGAAGTCCCAGAGGAGCCCGAAGTAAGCGCTGAAAACGAGGAGGGTCAGCACGCTGCCCTTCATCAGCATGTCCTCGTCCACGTCCCGGTAATAGCCCTTGTCGCCAACGAACGGCATCTCCTGGATGGCGGCGGCGAACTGGACGCCCACCAGCGTCCCGATTACCACCAGCAGGTCGCCGGCCGCGGGCATCCGGTCGAGCCCCCAGCGCCGCCGCAGATCACTCGTAAACGGCCAGGTGATGGCGACGAGCCAGGCGGTGGGAATGAGGGCTGCGTAGAGCGCGACAGAACCGCCGACGCCCATCGAGGCGCGCGGCGGACGGGCCGGCGGCCCTCGCTTCTTCTTGCGCTTTGCGATGCGCGGCGCATCTTCAGCCGCTATCTCCGGATCCGGGTTGTCCCCGCCTCCGAGCAAGGTCTGACCGCCTTCCCTCACCTGCACGACGATCTGCCAGGCGAACAGAAGGTTCAGATAGACGAGCAGAAGGGCGGAGGTCATAAACGTGACCTCCTTGGTGGCGAAGCTCAGCGCCAGGATGCCGGCAATCAGGTACAGGTACAGCGACTTCCTTTCGGACAGGTAGCGCCACGTGCAGACCACGATGGCAAGCGTCCAGAAGCCGATGTAGATGTCGTTGCGGGCAAAGCGGCTGAAGAAGAGGAGGACGGGCGAAAAGGCGAGGAGCAGCGCCGCCACCAGCGCTCCAACGCGTCCTATGTGGCCGCGCAGGAAGTAAGGCAGCCCGACGATCGCTGTCCCGAAGATTGCCGGCAGCAGGCGACCGGTGTAATCGCTCGGACCGCCGTCGATCCAGTTGGTGATAAACGGGGCCTGGGCCACGAAGTCCGCGGCTTTGAAAATGAAGGCGTTAAACACGAACTGGAACGGCCCGTGCATCATCGGGTCGTGTTCGTAGCCCCTGCCTTCGTAGAGATACCAGCTGTACTGGGCGTGAAGACTTTCATCGTGGTTGTAGGCGCGGGAACCGAGGTCCCACAGCCGCATGCCCGCCGCGACCGCCATCAGCAAGACGAAAGCGCCGATCTCCCAGTAGCGGGGCCAGTTGGCCTCAAGCCAGAGCCTCGCCCGGGTCAGCGGGGCCTCCTCGACGACTGCCGCCGGCTCGTCAGAAACCGCCATCAGCAGTGGCATCTCCTTCGCGAACAGTATACGGGGAGATATGACATCGCTCTACCCTTCATGCTTTAGGGACGCGCCTCGCCCGCAGTTGTTCCCCTCACCTGGTAGACGACCACGTCCCCCGATTGGTATACGGGATCGAGCATGCCGGCAAACTTATCGAGGGCGGCCGCGCTGTAGGTCCGTCGCTCCAGCGTGCCCACGTAAACATAGTCAATCCCGTAGCCGGCGATTATCCGCCATGCTTCGTCGGCGTCCTCTGTGCTGTACAGCCGTTCGACATCTTCCTGACGACCCGCGAACGGCTCGTAGCTGCCGCGCCACTGCCGCTGGTGCGCCGGCCAGGCGAGGATGGTGGGAATACCCGTCCAGCCCGAGATGCGCCCGGCGATCCCGTACTCGTAGCCGACCTCCTCGCTGCCCACCATCTCGACCATCACCGCCGAGCGGTCGGCGTTCTCCTCCAGCCAGCGAGCCGCGGCATAGTCGTCCGGATAGGCCTTTCTCGACCAGGCCAGGCCGTCGAGCGTCCGCTCTCCGTCGAAGTCGTTCGTCCTGCTAAACGTGCCGCCCAGCGGGTACAGCATCGCGGGGGCAATCAGCAGGACGGCGCCGGCCGCCCACGCGCTCTGCCAGCGCACCCGTACCTGCGGGCGAGGCAGCGCCCAGCGCGCCACCAGGTAGTACAGGGCGAAGCCACCCCCGGCAGCAAGCAGTATCCACGCCTGGTAGTAGAATTTGAAAACGGTGTTCATGCGGTTGCCGAAGACATCCTTGACGAAGAAGAACTCGGGCCCGACGATGAGGAGTACCGCCAGCGCGCTCAGCGCCAGCGAGACGACGACCGGCATCTCCCGTCCGTCCGCTTCCTTCGCTTCGATCTCCCGCAGCAACGTCATCAGGAGCAGCGAAAGCAGCGCGAGGAGAATTGCCATCGTCAGCCAGGCGCTTCCCCTCTCGGACACGGCATCGCCCAGGCTGCCGCCGGCCGCGTTCGCGAACAACCAGAGGAACACAACCACTCCCGCCGGCACGAGCGCCAGGAGATCGCGGTCACGCAGGGGCTGTCGGCGCAGCGACGCCGCCAGCCTCTGCACGGCGAACGGGATTACGATGACGGCAAGCGGCCCCCACATGATCAGGGCATGGAAGGGAAGCGTCCCCATCTCCGAGACGGGCGCGATCCCCTCTGCCTGGCTCGCGAAGCCGAACTGGGGCACGAACGCCTTGTGATACGGCACGTATGCAAGCACGGACGCGATGACCAGCGGCGCCGCGAAGCCCGCGGTGGCAAGGATGAGACGCCTGTCCCAACGGCCGAGGGTCAGGTAGTTGCGGACCGCGGCCACCACGATCAGCAAAAACAGAAAGGTCGGGAAGTCCCACGTGTTAAGGAACGAAAGCCCGCCCACGAGCACGGCGAAACCCGCGAGCAGCCACGTGTGCCTCTCCCAGAACGAGAGGTCGAGCGGCTCCGGTTCTTGCAGAAGGCGCACCGCCGCGCCCAGCGTCAGCACGACGAACGGTATCGACATTACGTGCGGGTGAAGGTCGCCGAGAAGAAAGCTGAAGAAGGGGAACTCGGTGATCGTCTCCGGGGCGTCAGGCGGGACGATACGAGCGGCACGCCACCACCACCAGTGCTGGCTGGGATACCAGCCCTCGTTGTCCCGCACCGCCTGGAGATTCTTGATGTCGACCCATTGCCAGAACCCCGTGGAGCCCACGTTGTGGGCAGCTAGGAACTCGAAGAGCCCTTCCAGGTTGCCCATCACAAGCAGCAGCACGGAAGCGGCAAGCCCGAAGAACAGCGGGCGCGGCAGCAGCGGAACGCTTCGTGCGGGAGCGACCGCCGGATTGGACTTTTCTCCGGCGGCCGGACGGTCGTGGATAGCGACGAGGTTGTACACGAGGCCGAAGACGGCGACAGCGGCCAGGGCGGCGATCATCGCCAGGCCCAGGTTGTAGCCGACGCTCGTCTCGACCTGCGCCAACTTGCCGATCATCGCGACCAGAAAGTAGCCACCGTAGTAATAGCTTATAGCGTGTCCCGAGAGCCACGGGTCGTTGGGAGGGAAATGCTCGCTGCGGGCGGAGGCGTTCAGGAACGCGAAGTCCATCGGCTTCTCCGTCCCCGCGATATCGGGCGTATAAGAGCGGAGGAAAGCAGCGACGACGAAGGCGACGAGGAACAGCCCTTCGATCGTGAGCAGTGGCTTCCACTGCCGCTGTACGAAGGCGATCAGCTCGTCCTGCTTTCGCCGGGCGACGATTGCGGCGGCGACACCGACGATTAGCAACGTCCAGACGATCCCGCCGAAGGTGTTTCGCAGCACCCACGCCGAGCCTAGTATCCAGAAGACATATCCGACAATGAGAATGCCGAAGACCTTGGCGAACGCGTAGCCGCGGTCGGGCAAACGGGGGAAGAAAAGGAAGACGAAGGGAAAAGCAATGAGACCGATAACGGTGACGGCCAGCCACCAGGAGAGCGTCTCAGCCATCTTCCCGCCTTCGCCTTACCTTAATAACACAAACGCTAAGTGCATCAAAATGGAACGTTAGCAGACGGCAGGCTAGCGGAAAAGGGCTTCAACGAACTCCTCAGGCGAAAACAGGCTCAGGTCCTGCAAACGCTCGCCGGTGCCGATGAACCGCACGGGGATGCCGAGCTGGTCGGAGATGGCAAAGACAATGCCCCCCTTCGACGTGCCGTCGAGCTTGGCGAGGCAGATGGCCGTGACGTCGACCGCTTCCATGAATGCCTTCGCCTGCGTGAGGGCGTTCTGCCCCGTCGTCGCGTCGAGCACGAGCAGCACCTCGTGGGGCGCGTCCGGGTGCTTGCGCTGGATGACGCGCAGTATCTTCCGCAGCTCTTCCATGAGGTTTGATTTCGTGTGCAGGCGCCCCGCCGTGTCGATGATGACGACGCCCGCGCCCCTGCGGTCGGCCGCCTCCAGCGCGTCGAAGACGACGGCGCCCGGGTCGGCGCCCTGCTTGTGCGCGACCACCTCCGCGCCCGCGCGCTCGCCCCACTCCTTCATCTGCTCGACGGCGGCGGCGCGGAACGTGTCGGCGGCGGCGACGATGACCCTGCAACCGTCCTCGCGATAGGCGTGCGCCAGCTTTCCGATGCTTGTCGTCTTGCCGGTGCCGTTCACGCCCACGACCAGTATCACCGCCGGCGGCCTGGGCGGCTCCTCGGAACCATCGCGCCAGAGGGTACCACGGGGCGGCGTCGACCTCAGAATGTCGACGAGCTCCTGCTTGAGAGCGTTGCGCGCCAGCGCCGGGTCCTTCACCCGCTCGCGCTCCACCAGGTCTCGCACGTCATCGAGCACCTTCTGCGTGGTGGCGACGCCGGTATCGGCGGCGATAAGCAGCTCCTCGAGTTCTTCCCAGAGTGACTCGTCAATCTGCGACCGATCGAAGAGGCCGCCGAGGCGCGAGAACCAGCTCTTTCGCGTTCTCTCCAGCGCTTGCTCGGTGGTATGGGCTTCTTCTTCAGGTTCAGGGGAACGGCGGAAGAGGGGCAATGCGTGGGCCTTTCGTTCGCGGGGTTTAACAAATCATAGCATCGGGCGGATAGCGGAATCAAGGAGAGCCTGTCGTCGCGTTCGAAGCCAGACGGTGCTTGCTTGCAGCCGGACCTCCCGTTGGCAGATAGACGCCGCGATGCTTGCGGCCCGACGTTGCATCAGCAGAAGGGCAACCGCGCCGCTTCACTCCAGGGCGCAGGATTCATCCTGCAGAACCGTATAACAACGGACGCCTGCTCGACCATCCGTTTGTCCGTTTTCTATCCGTTGACAGGTCGCCGCTGCTAAAATGATGGCAGCCGGGGTATCGGGAACGTCCGAGACACGCGGCCAAGGAGCGCAGCCATGACACTCAAAACAGGTGACGAATACATCGCTTCCCTGAAGAAACTGGGGCTCGAAGCGCAGATCCTCGGCAAGAAGACCGGCGACCCGCAGGAGCACCCCGTGGTCGCGCCGTCCGTGCGCGCCGTCGCCGCCACATTCGATTGCGCCCACAGCGAGGAGAGCCGCGCTCTCTTCCGCGTCCGCTCCTCCCTGACCGGCGAAGAGATCAACCGCTTCACCCATCTCCATCAGTCCGCGCAGGACCTCATCGATAAGGTGCTGATGCAACGCTACTGCGGCAACGTCACATCCTGCTGCTTTCAGCGCTGCGTCGGCCTCGACGCCGCCAACGCCGTCTTCAGCGTGACCTACGAGTGCGACCAGGCGCACGCCACCGACTACCACCGCCGTTTCCGCGATTACTGGGCGCACGTGCAATCGAACGACCTCGTGGTCGACGGGGCGATGACCGATCCCAAGGGAGAGCGCGGCAAGCGCCCTAAGGAGCAGCGCGACCCCGACCTCTACCTGCGCGTCGTCGAGCGGAAGAGCGACGGCGTCGTCGTGCGGGGCGCGAAGCTGCACCAGACGGGCATGCTGAACTCGCACGAGATCATCGTCATGCCGACGATAAACATGCGCCCCGGCGAGGAGGAATGGGCGGTATGTTTCGCCGTCCCGACGACCACGCCGGGCATCCGTTACATCTACGGACGCCAGGCCAGCGATACGCGCAAACTGGAGGAGCCGCCGTTCGACATCGGCAACCTGCGCTTCGGCGGCCAGGAGGTGATGACGGTCTTCGACGACGTCTTCGTGCCCGAGGAGCGCATCTTTCTCAACGGCGAGGTCGACCAGGTGGGCAAGCTGGTGGAGCGCTTCGCCGCCTACCACCGGCAGAGCTACGGCGGCTGCAAGGTCGGCGTGGGCGACGTGCTCATCGGCGCGACAGCGCTCATCGCGCGCATGAACGGCGTCGAGAACGCGGCCCATATCCGTGACAAGCTGGTCGAGATGGTCCACCTCAACGAGACGATGTTCTCGTCCGGCATCGCCTGCTCGGCGCTCGGCCACCCGACGGCGGCGGGCAACTACGAGATCGACATGCTGCTCGCGAACGTCTGCAAGCTGAACGTGACCCGCTTCCCCTACGAGATCGCGCGCCTGGCGACGGACATCGCAGGCGGGCTGCTGGGCACCATGCCCTCGGCGAAAGACCTCGACGACCCCGTCTCCGGCGCTTACATCCGCAAGTATTTGGCCGCCGCCGAGGGAACGGACGTGACCGACCGCATGAAGGTCCTGCGCCTCATCGAGAACCTGGTAGCGGGCGCGGGCGCCGTCGGCTACCTTATCGAGTCGATGCACGGGGCGGGGCCGCCGGCGGCGCAGCGCATCATGATCGGCCGTCAGGGGGACATCGAGGGTAAGATCGGCCTAGCGAAGCGGCTGCTGGACATCGCGTGAGCCCACCAGCCACGACAGCACCGCCGGTGATCGCCACGTGCAGGAGGAGCCATGGAGACCTACAGCACCATCGTCAGCAAGCGCGACACGCGCCAGTACACAGACAGGCCCATCTCCGACGAGTCGCTGCGCCGCATCCTCCAGGCGGGGCGCATGGCCGGCAGCTCCAAGAACTCGCAGCCCTGCCGCTTCATCGTCGTCCGGGACGCTGAGCGCAAGAAGGAGCTATCGGCCTGCGGGCAGTTCGCAGCCTACATCCCGAGCGCGCCCGTCGTCATCGTCGTCGCCATGTCGCCCGATGGCCGCGACTTCGACGCCGGACGCGCGACCCAAAACATGATGCTGGCAGCCTGGGCGGAGGGAATCACTTCCTGTCCCGTCACTCTGCATGACGCCGCCTGCGCGCGCCGCGTCCTCGGTCTGCCCGAGGGCCACTGGGTCGCTATAGCCATCCCCTTCGGCTATCCTCCGGAGGGCGCGCTGCAGACGTTGGGCCAGCGCCGTCTGCCGCTGGAAAATCTCGTCCACTACGAGCGCTGGTAAGAGCGCTCAGGGCGTTCCGCTGCTCCTCCTACAAGACGCGGATAGCCCGCACGACTAGCCGGTTGCTGTAGTTGCGTGTGGCCGGGTCGAACGTCCCTCCGCAGGTGACGATTGTCAGTATGTCTTCGCCCGTCCTCACGGCAAACCGCGAGAAGTTGTCGTTGTGCGGTATCCAGCTCGTCCACTGCACCGCGTAGCGCACGAGCGTCCCATCGAGCAGATAGACGTCGATTATGTCGCCGGGCACCAGTTGCCGCAGGTCCCAGAACACGGCCGTGTAGTGGGGATGGTAATCGACATGGCCGGAGAAGAGGGCGTTCGTCTTCGGCACGCCGGGGAAGCCGCCCATGCCCGGGTACATGCCGAAATCGTACCAGATGACGTCAAAGCGGCCGTTGGGCGAGCCCA
This sequence comes from Dehalococcoidia bacterium, assembly GCA_030018455.1. Taxonomy (NCBI): domain Bacteria; kingdom Bacillati; phylum Chloroflexota; class Dehalococcoidia; species Dehalococcoidia bacterium. Next base: position 165,721 of record JASEFU010000004.1, on the reverse strand, counting down.
TCACGCCATCGGGCCCCACGACGCGCACGTTCACCGGTGCGTTGACGCCGATACGGGGGATCACCATCCTCATGCCTGCCGGCGGCGCCTCGCCCGTGCCCGTGCCGCAGGCGGGAGTAGTGAATGTTCCCGCGAAAGACGTGTACCACTGCCCGTCTATGAGCGTATTGATGCGCCAGTGATGGACCGCGTTCGGCACAAGGCCCGGCCAATAAAGGCTGTTCTGCGTCAAAGGCATTGGACCAACGCCCAGGAATTGACCGGGCGGGAAGGTACTGTGAAAGCTCAGGTCAAGATACTGGATTCCGTTGCCCGTCGACGCAGGTGTCCAGTGGAAAGTGACATCGACAAGACCCGGGCTCGTCGCGCTGCAAACCTGCTCAACCGGCCCCACGGACGCCCATTTGCACCCCATGAGGGCGAAGGCCGGCAACACCGCAAGCAGCCCCAAGAATAAGAACCTTCGCTTCATGATCCACCCCCCTCGTTAGAAAGATGCTCCCACAACCTTTTGGGGACGTGCAGACGTCGGGAAAACAGAACGCCTCGCCACGTTTGCCGAATCGTATCACGTCCCAGAATCTACAGGGAAGACGGAAAACCAAGTCCGACGAAAAAAAGCCGCCGCTCTGCCGCAGCCGTACACCGGCCGCTCCCACCCGCGCCCCCCATCGAATACGCTTGACACCTCCCGACGCTCTTTCGGACAATCTACTCACTCGACATGACGACCGCTTTCGCCGGAAGGAGGCCCGCTTGAACCCCGATAACGCTGCCGCCACCGTCCGCTCATCCCTGGGAGAACTCCCTCTCGACTCCTCCGGCGCGCCCATCGGCGCCGCCCGCATCGATCCGCAGAAGTCGTATGCTGAGATTCCCGCGCTCCTGAAACAGGTGATCGACGAGGACAGCGCCGCCGCCTGGGCGTCGATCAGGGAGAAGATCGACTACACGTATGAGGGCATCGACGCCGCGCTCGGGTCGCTCGATGAGGCGACCGGCTTCGACGCGTGGCTGCGCGACGAACTGCGGTGCGGCAAGAAGCTGCTGTTCAAGCCCAACCTGGTCACGCCCATGTGCATCGACCCCATCACCCACGGCGAGGGACTGGGGCTGGTGGCCTGCACCGCCTGGCCGTTCGTCGCCGCCCTCATGCGCTGGTTCCACGACAGGCTCGACGTCTCTTACCACCAGATGGCCCTCGGCGAGGCGCCAAGCGCCCTCTCGGGCATGGCCGGCAGGTTCAGCATCCTCAGCGGCAAGCGCGTGACCACCGAGGCTGCGATTGAAGGACGCAGCGGCGACTTCTACGGCGGATGGGGCTTCTACTTCGTTCGCCGCTACCTGGCAGAGACGCACGATTCCTCGCATGATGACGACCCCATGAAGGGCTACGAGGACAGCGTCGAGGGACGCTACCTCCCGCCCGGTCGGGCGAACGACCGCCTCCCCGTCTACGACCTCAACCGCATCCAGGACATCCCCTCGAAGGGGCGGGACATACCCGTACCTCACCCCGCAAACTTCGACAGCATCACCATCCACAAGGCGGTTGTCGGCGGAGAGCCCTCCGATGACGCCGACATGCGCGACTATCCCGGCTGCGTGCTCGTCAACGTCCCCAAGCTCAAGGTGCATGCCCTCGCCCTCCTCACCAACGCTGTGAAGAACCTGGGGATAGGCCTCTACCCCATGGAGGCGGCCGGCAACGACGATGTCGCCAGCACGCAGTGGAAGTACAGCTCGCCGCTGGCGCCGGTGCCCGGCATGAAGAGCCGCGTCCCCCACGCCGTCTGGGTGCTGGAGGCCGATGACGAGACCGGCCTCCCGAAACGCGACGCCGCCGGCAATCTTATGGCAAAGCGGACTGAAGGACTCTCCGGCACGATGGTCGACATCATCGAGGCCGTCCAGGACCAGGGTGTCTTCATCATAAACGCGGTGGACGCCATCGAGGCTACGAACGTCGACCACACATCCGGGATCATGGGGCTGAAGGCGCCGGAGGGGTACGTCTTCGCCTCCCTCGACGCCGTCGCCCTCGACCTCCTGTGCGCGCGCTACATGTTCAAGACGGTGCCGGCGGCAGAGGCGAGGCGCATCCAAAAGGAGCGGGGGCTTGCCTCCGAGTTCCTCCAACGCGTGCCGCTGCCGCGGGTCGATGGGCAGAACATAGTCACCGATACCGGCGTGGACTCACCCCTTTCGCGCTACAAACTGTTCGACTATGCGCGCAAGCGGGGCATCGGCGGCCCCGACTATCATGTGATCGGCCGTGACCTGGTCGCGGGCGGACGCCTCGCCTCGCTGCAGGGGCACCTGGGCCGGGTCGACGGGTCGCGGTTCGACGAGCTCATCACCGATACCTTCTTTTTCGATGCGAGCAAGATACTCTGGGACCTGCAAGCGACGGTGCTCGCTTATGCCGCCGCCAACGACGCCCTCACCGGCTCCGACTACCACCGCTCGTTGGTCCGCGCCTTCGACGAGAACGGTGACGGCGTCATCGATTACGACGAGATAGGAAAGAAGGGCATCGTAGAGGTGATGCTCTTCAGCGGCGGCAGCGGTGTCCACCTGATGGCAACCGATCCGGCAGGCATGCTGCGCGGCGCCTTCCGCTCACGGGCCAACACCATCCGGTGGGGCCGCCCGGAGTTCAACCAGGGCGGCATCGACGTGCTGAAAGAGTACCAGGATGCCGCGCTGGCCATGATCGCGTACAGGATGTCGCAACTCGAAGCCGAGGCGGCGGACCCCTTCTGCCCCGGGCTGACGTGGGGCAACGGAAAGTGGCCGACCGTGCAGCTTGCCCGCCACATTGCGCTCGGCAGCACGATTTACGGTCTCGGCTACCCGCTGAGCATGAACATCATGTCGCTTTACGGCGCCGCTTTCCAGCATGCCGATAGGGTCTACAACGGGGGACGCTACACAGGCGACTTCTCTCTGCTCGCCGATCCCGCCAGCCTGGACAACTACCTGAACGACGTCAAGGCGGGCAAAGACGCGCTGCCGTTTACGCTGTACGTCCCCAGCGGCTATGGCCAGTGCGCCGGCGGCCCGGCGCCCAACGTCGTCGAGACGGACGACGTCGAGATGATGTTCTCGGCCGCGTTCGCCGGCGGACAGGAGATCTGGTAGGCGCAGCCCAACTGAGGGGCACGCACCCCTTGACAGGCCTGAATGCGAAGCATAGACTTAACTTAGGCCCGGAAAACCGGGGAGCTCAATCCGAAAGGAGGGATGCTCATGGTGAAAGACCGGGTTCTTTGGGGAGTGTGGCAGGTTGACTCTTAGGGCCCTGCCCGGACGGGCAGGGCAGCGAAAGCCAAGGCCCCACTTTCGCGGCGACAACCGCCCATTTCTCAACTGAAGGGCGCCGAAAAGGGGGGTTCTCCCCCTGATGGGGCCGAAGGCAAACATGAAGGCCGTATCCAAAAGATGCGGCCTTCTTTTTCATTTCGTCGCGCTGTCGTCAGGCTTTCTCCGTTACCTTGTATTCCAGCCGCTTTCCGAGCATCAGCCGTATTTGCGCGTCGAGAGCCGGCAGCGCCGAAAAGAAGAACGTGATCGCCGCCATAAGAAACCACTGCCCGTACTGCACCGGCAGCAGCCACAGAGGGAAGTGCCGCGGGCGCGGTGGGCGCATGAACGTGTCGTAGCCGGCCATCACGGCCAGGGGCACGATGCACGGAAAGAGTATCTTCGCCGAAAGCGGGCTGAACCATTCCGGCACCGCGTCCATCCCAATGACGATAGCCACCACCGCCGGTATGAGACGCCCCACCGTGATAAGGAACCACTGGCTCGACCACAGGACGTGGTTCTCAAAGACGCTCCACGTCCTCCGCAGCCGCTTCAAGAGCGGTATCTCAGGGTGGGCGAAGCAGTTGCGGACCGCATAGGAAATATCGATTGCGCCCCAGCAGTGGCGCCGCGCTTGCTCATAGTGGGCGAAGAACGTCTTGAAGTAACCCTGGCTGCGGACCCCATCGTTGCCCAAAGGTAAGTGGATGGGCTCGACCTCGACTTCTCCGTTCAGACGGAAAAAGCACTTCAGGAACATGTGCCAGTCTTCGGGGATCACGTCCACGTCCCAATAACCGACTTCGTCGGCCATACGAAGACTGAGGCTGTACGTGGACTGCGGGAAGCGCACGGCGTACCGGCGCGTGAGCCGCACAAGATGGTTAAGCGAACCGAGGGCATTTGGCAGCCGCAGCGGAGCCGGCACATCCCAGATGTTGTTGTAGAGGAAGACGGGCGCCTGCCAGAAGCGGCGGTACCGCTGAGGGTGAGTGGCGAACTTGTAGGTGAGGCAGGCGTAGTAGTTGACAGGAAACTGAGTGTCCGCGTCGCAACTGGTGACCGTGAGATGATCGATATCGTAGCCCATCTCGTCCACGAACTTCCGTTTCGCGTGACGGGCCGCCCACGCTTCGTTGGAGGACTTCCCGCGGACCTCGCCGTGAATGTTGGGCGGATGGAACGTGGCAAGAAAGAAGCCGAAACGTTTCCCGTACTTCTCCTCGAGCACGGCTGCCTTGTCCCTCGCGCCCTCCTCGGCTCCCTCGAGCGCCAGGACGACGAATATCTGCCTTCCGCCGAGCGACTGGCCGGCGAGTGTCTCCAGCGTCACGGAGAGCTTTTCGATGCTTTCCTTATAACTGGGGATGATGACCACGTGGCGCACGTCTTCCCAGCGGAGGTAGGCTTTGCCCGCCGCCTTCGCCGCTTCGTAGCGTTCGCGCCAGTCCACCTTTGCTTCCCGCTTGAGCACGGAATGGCCTCGCACGATATGGATGGCGCCGTTGACCGACCGCCACAACCAATAGACATCGAACGCAAGCAGCATGATCGCCAGGGGCAGCGGCACCAGGAACGTGCCCCAGACGAGCGACGTGATGAGGAACAGCGCTGCCGCGCCGGGAAGAATCTCGAGGAGCCGCTGCGCGAGCCGTTCGCGCAGCTCTTTGCCCACCGGGAAAGCGATGGCGTCGGCGCCGGGAAGGGCGACCTGCGGCGCAGGCCACGTCGCACTAATTGCCGCCGGCCCTGTGACAGCCACCGCATCACGCGCAGACGCGAGGAATGGAGACGGCCAGGAGCGGGAGGGGACGGCTGCAGATAGCAGCGTACGTTCATCGAAGGTGATTGCTTGTGGCTCCGCGTCCTCGAGTGCCGTTGGCACGTCAGGGTCGCGCGCCGGCATCCAGGCCCGCGCGGGGGGCGATCCGGAGGAATCGCTTGTATCGCCGTGTCTTATGGCATGCACTGTCCTGCCCTCTCCTCTTGCTTCGCTTCCATGCCGAGGGATTTCGGGCAAGAAAAAAAGGTCGGTGGCCGACCTTTCACACGCCTACGAGGTTAGCTGACGGGTTAGGGCCGAAAGGCTGCCCTTCCCGGCTCCGCCGGGATTAACCCCCCAATCTGGTTCCCCCGTCCGCGATTGCTCGCGATTCGGCGACTATGTTTATGTCGAGCTCCAAGGCTCCCGTATATACTACGCAAGCAGCTTCCCCCTGTCAAGACCTGCCGGCCCACCGCCGCCGCCCGGGCCAGTGCCGTCACCGGCCACCGCCAGCGGTCAGGGCTGCTTGAGGACGGCGCCCGTGCTCGCCGACGTCACCAGTGCCGAATACCGGCGCAGGTAAGGCAAGACATTCTCCTTTACGGGAGGCGACCACTCGCTGAGCCGCCGCTCGATCTCCGCCTGCGGCAGCCGCACGTTCAGCGTCTTCGCCGGTATGTCGATCTCGATGACGTCCCCCTCTTCGACGACCGCGAAGGGTCCGCCATCCATCGCTTCCGGCGAGACGTGGCCGATGGCGGCGCCTTTCGTCGCTCCCGAGAAACGCCCATCGGTCACGAGCGCCACCTCGGCATCCTGCGCCATGCTCACGATGGCGGAAGTCGCCCACAGCATTTCGCGCATGCCGGGGCCGCCCTTCGGCCCCTCGTACTTTATGACCACCACCTCGCCGCTCCGTATCGCGCCCCCCAGGATAGCGTCGCGCGCGTCCTCCTCGCAGTTGAAGACGCGGGCGCGGCCGCTGTGCCGCATCATCTCCGGCGCCACCGCCGACTGCTTCACCACCGCGCCCTCGGGAGCGATGTTCCCGCATAGTATGGCCAGCCCGCCTTCCGGATAGAACGGGTCGGCCGCCGGCCGGATGACGCTGCGATCCAGCACGCGCGCCTCCTCGATGATCTCGCCCACGGTGAGGCCGCGAAGGGTCATCGCATTGAGGTGCAGCAGCCCCTTGCCGGCGAGTTCCTTCATGACGCCCTGGATTCCACCCGCCTCGTAGAGGTCCTCCAGGAAGTGCTGGCCGGCGGGGCTCAGATCGCAGAGGCGAGGCGTGTTGCGGCTGATGCGGTCGAAGGTGGCGAGGTCGAGCTCGACGCCCGCCTCGTTCGCTATCGCCATCAGGTGAAGGATCGTGTTGGAGGAGCCGCCGATGGCCATGTCGACGGTGATGGCGTTCTCGAACGCCTCGTGGGTCAGGATTGAGCGCGGCAGAATTTCTTCGCGGAAGAGCTCCATCACCCGCATTCCGCTGTACTTCGCGAGCTCGCGGCGCTTGCCGTAGACGGCGGGAACCGTGCCGTTCCACGGTAGGGCGAGCCCGAGGGCTTCGGCCATGCAGTTCATGCTGTTGGCGGTGAAGAGGCCGGCGCAGGACCCGCAGGTCGGCGCCGAGCGCTCGACGCCGTCGAACATCTCCTCCGCCGTCAACTCGCCTTTGGCGCGCCTGGCCCCCAGCTCCGCGATCTTGCTCACGTCCAGGCGCTCGTCGCGGAACTTGCCGGCGAGCATCGGCCCCCCGCTGATCAGTATCGACGGCACGTTGAGGCGCGCCATCGCCATCATCATGGCGGGAGTGATCTTGTCGCAATTGGTGATGAGCACCATTGCGTCGAGGGCATGAGCAAGCATCATCGCCTCGATGGAGTCGACGATGAGCTCGCGGCTGGGCAGCGGATAGCACATGCCCGCGTGACCGTTCGCCCAGCCGTCGCAGATGCCGATGCTCGGGAACTCAAACGGGGTGCCGCCGTACGCGATGACCCCTTCGCGGACTGCCTGCGCCACCTGATCGAGGTGCTCGTGCCCCGGGATCAACTCGTTCTGCGAGTTGACGACGGCGACGAACGGCTTTTCCATCTCCTCGCGCGTCCGTCCCATCGAGACGAAGAATGGGCGACGCGACTTCACGATATCGCTTCGCATCTGACGCTCCTTCCCCCTAGCGCGGATGCCTCAGTTTAGCCCTTCCTCGCTTCATTGAAGAAGGGGATGCTAGAATGTTGGCCGGGACCGACGCTTGCCGGTGAGGGATCCGACGGCGAAGTGAGAGCAGCGAGGGACGCCATGAATCGTGACTGGAATGGGAGGCGGGCCGGAACAAACGCGCCGCTCTGCCTGACAGCCGTGCTGCTGCTCGCCGGCGCGCTGCTCCAGGCCTGCGACGGAGACGGCTCGGGCGCGCCTTCGCCCACAGCGATGGTGCCCACCGCCGCCGATCCATCGCTCCCCGGCCCCTATCCGATCGGCGTCACGGAGCTTACATTCATCCGGGAGTCGAGCACGACCGGCGAGGAGCGCATTCTCAAGACCCTTGCCTGGTATCCGGCAGACGAGAGCGCGCGCGAGCAGCTAGTAGAGCCGTCGCTCGGCGGCGTAATCGACGCGGAGATAGCGACCGACGGCGCGCCGTTCCCCGTCATCATCTTCTCCCACGGCAGCGGCGGCATCCCCCAGCAGTCGACGTACTACACGGGACACCTGGCAAGCCACGGCTTCGTGGTCGCCGCGCCACCGCATCCGGGAAACACCCTCAACGATTGCTTCCCCTGCCGCGAACAGGCGGGACTCCTCGACTCGTTCCTCAACCGTCCCGATGACGTCCGCTTCGTGCTCGAATCGCTGCTGGCGCTGAACGGCGACACCGAGTCCATATTCTACGAGGCACTCGACTCGGAGCGCGTGGGCATGAGCGGCCACTCGTTCGGCGGCCTGGTAACGATGCAGCTTGCGCAGGAAGACAGCCCGTTCTCGGCTGCCCTGGCGATGGCGCCGCCGGGAGGGAGCCTGGCGAACCTCACGATCGACGTCGCCGTTCCCACGCTAATAATGGGCGGGCGTCTCGACAGGGCGACGCCGGCGGAGCAGCAGGAGGACTACTTTGATGCGATTGAGGGCGTCCCCCACTTCCTGCTGTTGTTCCCGCAGGGAGGCCACCTATCGTTCAGTGACGTCTGCGTGCCCGCGCTGGGCGGCTGCGAGGAAGGGCTGTCGCAGGAGAGGGCGCACGAGTTGATCAACTTCTACGCCACTGCGTTCTTCAAGACGTACCTGACGGGGGAGAAGGGTTACGAGGACTACCTGACGCCGGAGGCCGCGGCGGGAAACTCCGACATCGAGTTCTTCGCTTCGGTGCCCGACTAGGCCGCTAGCCTCCCTCTTCTGTCTCCTCCACGTCCGGCGTCCGTCTCGCCCGACGCCGCTTCTTCAGCCCCGTCAGCGCATCGAGGGAGATGACGCCGGGGCCGGTAAGAGCAAGCGCGCCGAAAGCGCCGGAGAGCGCAGCCGGGAACTCGTATCCCCCTTCGCCGTAGAAGCCCGTCCTCCAGTGCACGTACTTGATCGCGACCGCGAGGTCGAAGATAGCGACGGCCGCCGCCAGCCTCGTCTTCAGGCCGAGAACGATTGCGAGGCCGCCGAAGAACTCGCCCAGCCCGGCCAGATAGGCGCCGACGTACGGCTGCGGGATGCCTATCGATTCGAAGAACGCGCCGGTGTTCCGTGGCCCGCCGCGTTCCACCGCCCGCGGAAAGTTAGGGCCGAAAGCGGCTGTTAATACTTCGGGCGCGCGCTTGCCGGCCCCGCCGAAGAGCTTGGGGTAACCGTGCGCCGCCAGCGTGCCGCCCGCGACGAGCCGCAACAGGAGGAGTCCCAGACTGCGCATCTCTCACCTCCGCTTACATTGTCGGACGATAGGGGACGGAGAAGACCGATGAGAAGCATACGCGAAGGCTGTGCAACGGCCGTGAGGGCGACGCTTTCCTGCGTGCCATTTGCGTGAAGAGAAGGCCAAACGGCAAGACAACCCTGGGCCTACTTGCGGAACAGCTCTAGAGAGTGTTGCCGCGACCACCTGCCCTGAAGTCACCGCCGGATCTTTCGGTCTGACTCTTCCGAAGCTATTCCTCTCGCCACAGCGACGGCCCGTCTGCTAGACTTCGGGCGAATTCCATGGACGAGCAGTTGATCGGCGTAGACGTGGGCACGACGGGCCTCAAAGCCGTCGTCGTGGGGCCGGACGGCCGCCTCCTGGGGCAGGCCAGCGCCCCCTACGATACGCTCCGGCCCCAGCCGGGCTGGACGGAGCAGCCGCCCGAATGGTGGTGGGAAGCCTGCCGCTCGGTGCTGGGAGCGCTTCGCGCAGGCGGCGCGCTCAGGCCGGAAGCAGCCATCGCCATCGGCCTCACGGGACAGATGCACGGCTCCGTCTTCCTCGACGAAGCGGACCGCGTGGTGCGCCCCGCGATCATGTGGAACGACCAGCGCACCGCCGCCGAGTGTAAAGAGATCGAGCAGCGCGTGGGACTCCAGCGTCTCATCGACCTTACGGGCAACCGGGCGCTCACCGGCTTCACGGCGCCCAAGCTCCTCTGGCTGCGAAAGCACGAACCGGAAAGCTACGCCCGCACACGCCACCTGCTGCTCCCGAAAGACTACGTCCGCCTGCGCATGACCGGCGAGCGCGCCACCGATGTCGCTGACGCCTCCGGCACCCTCCTCTTCGACGTCCGCTCGCGGAAGTGGTCCTCGGAGGTCGTCGAGGCGATCGAGGTGCCGCCGGAGTGGCTGCCGCCGGCGCTGGAGTCGCCGCAGGTCAGCGGGCGTCTCACTCCACAAGCCGCGAGCGCCCTCGGGCTGCCCGCGGGCATCCCCGTCGTCGCCGGCGCGGGCGACCAGGCGGCGGGAGGCGTCGGCAGCGGCGCTGTCGAGGAGGGGGTCATCACCGCCAGCCTGGGCACCTCCGGCGTTGTCTTCAGCGCCACGCTCCAGCCGCGAGTCGACCCGCAGGCCCGCCTGCACTCGTTCTGCCACGCCGCGCACGGACTGTGGCACCTCATGGGGGTCATGCTGGCCGCCGGCGGCTCTTTCCAGTGGCTGGCCGATACGCTGCGCCCGTTGGCGGAGGGCGAAAGGATGGAAGAGAAGCTGAGCGTTCTCGCCGCGGGGGCCCCGACGGGCTCCGGCGGGCTCGTGTTCCTGCCGTATCTCGCCGGCGAACGCACCCCCCACGCCGATCCCTTCGCGCGGGGGGCCTTTGTCGGCCTGCGGGCGGAGCACGGACTACCGCACCTCGCGCGGGCGGTGATGGAAGGCGTCGCCTTCGGGCTGCGCGACTCGCTTGAGCTAATCCGGGAGATGGGCGTATCGGCTACGGAGGTCCGCGCCATTGGCGGCGGCGCCCGCAGCAGGTTGTGGCGCCAGATTCTGGCCGACGTCTTCGCCTGTCCTGTCGTCAGCCTTGAGGCCGATGAGGGGCCCGCTTTCGGCGCGGCGCTGCTGGCCGGCATCGGCGCGGAGATCTTCGCGAGCGTGTCGCAAGCCTGCCACACAACGATACGGTTGGCGGAGCGACTGGAGCCGGAGAGGAAGGCCGTCGAGGTCTACGAGGGGCTGTACCGGCGCTACCGCGAACTCTATCCGCTGCTCCGCGACACCTTTCACGCTCTGTCCGGCTTCGACGCCGCTTCCGGCCGCTAGACACTGTTTCGACGCGAGGGCCATGCCAGATCTTTTGAAGGCGGCGCTGCTCGGCATTGTGCAGGGACTCACCGAGTTCCTGCCCGTCTCGTCCACCGGGCATCTCGTCCTCCTGGAGGACTGGCTCGACGTGTCGCAGGACAGGTTCGGGCTCACCTTCGACGCGGCGATCCACCTCGGCACGTTGGCGGCAATCCTGGTCTACTTCCGGGGCGTTATCGTCGGCCTGGCCGTCGCCTGGGCGCGCAGCGTCCGGTCGCTGCGGTGGGACGCGCACAGCGACTCGCGTCTCGCATGGTTGATCGTGATCGGCTCGGCGCCGGCGGCCGTTCTGGGTTTCTTTTTCGAGGACATCGTCGAAGATGAGCTGCGTGAACCGGCAGTGGTCGCAGTCACGCTGATCCTGTTCAGCGGCATCCTTGTGCTGGCGGAGCGCCTGGGCGAGAAGCAGCGCGACGCGACGCGTCTGGGCGTTGCAGGCGCGCTGTTCGTGGGGTTTGCGCAGGCCGTGGCTTTGATACCCGGCGTCTCGCGTTCCGGGATCACAATCTCCGCCGGCCTGTTCGCAAAGCTGAGACGTCAGCAGGCGGCCTTTTTCGCCTTCCTGCTCTCCGCGCCGATCATCGCCGGCGCCGGCCTCAAGCAGGTCTTCGACATCGTGGACGAGGTGCGCGGCGGTCTGCTGGACGGCGACGACCTGGCGTTCTTCCTCACCGGCCTCGTCCTCGCCGCGGTGACCGGCTACCTGACGATACGCTTCCTGCTCGCCTTCCTGCGAGAGCATAGCCTTTACCCGTTCGTCGCCTACCGATTGGCGCTGGGCGTTGCCCTCCTGCTGGCCATCCCCCTGAGCTAGCTCCGTGCTGCGCGCCGCTTGCCTGCGGCGGGACGCCGCTTCAGCCGATGCGTCGTTTCGGTGCTTGCGGCGAAACGCCACTTGCGGACTGAGACAGCGTTGTGCAATCATTCGGGCATCGTTCGGGCACAGCGCTAAGGAGCGACCATGTTTGTCGAACTGAACACAACACTCAGTGAGGAAGAGCGCGCCGTAAGAGACCAGATACACCGGTTCGCCGAAGAGGTCATGCGGCCCGCCAGCATCGCCCTCGACAAGCTCGCGGACCCGGAGGACGTCATCAAGGAAGGGTCCATCTTCTGGGATGTCTTGCGGCAGCACTACGAGCTGGAGCATCACCTCAGCAGCATGCCGGAGGAGCTTGGCGGCTCCGCCATGCGGGGCGTAGCGGCGAGCATCCTCGCCGAGGAGATGGGATGGGGCTCCGCCGACTTCTCGATCTGCTTCGGCGTCGCGGGAATGCCGTTTTCCATGGCGCTGATGGCCTCGCAGCTTACCGGCAACCAGCGCTTGATGGACGAGTTCGTGATCCCCTACACCAAGGACCGGCAGGGCAAGTACATCGGCTGCTGGGCCATAACCGAGCCCCAGCACGGCTCCGACTGCCTCGCGTTCAACCTCGGCGAGGTGAACGACTCGCGCACCGCCTTCGACACATACGGGCGCAAAGACGGCGACGATTGGATCTTGACCGGGGCCAAATCGGCATGGGTCTCCAACGGCACCATTGCCACCCATGCCATGATGCATTTCGCCATCGATCGCTCGAAAGGAATGCCGTCAAGCGCAATCGCCCTCGTCCCCCTCGACCTGCCCGGCGTGTCGAGAGGGAAGCCGCTCAACAAGCTGGGGCAGCGCGCGCTCAACCAAGGCGAGATCTTCCTTGACAGCGTCCGCATCCCCAAGGACTACGTCTTTGTCGACCAGGATCTGTACATTCTGGCCGCCGACACGATTCTCGCCGCTGCCAACGGCGGCATGGGCTCGCTGTTTACCGGCGTTGCCCGCGCCGCTTTCGAGGAGGCGATGAACTACTGCAAGCAGCGCGTTCAGGGTGGAAAATGCCTCTGCGAGCACCAGCTGGTGCAGCGCAAGCTCTTTGACATGTTCATCAAGGTGGAGTCGTCACGGCAACTGGCCCGCGCCGTCGCCGGCTACAACTCGCAGGCGATGCCGCCGCTCTCGCGCCTCGGGATCGCCGCAAAGGTCTACGGCACCCAGGTGGCGTTTGAGGTGGCCAGCGACGCCGTGCAGCTCTTCGGCGGATACGGGCTATCGAAGGAGTTCTACATCGAGAAGCTGTTCCGCGACGCCCGCGCCTCGATGATCGAGGACGGCGTTAACGACGTCCTGGCTCTGGCCGGCTCGCGTCAGCTAATCGATTCCTGGCTGTAGCAACCGCGCGCCGCGAACAAGCGGCCGGACTACGCCAGCTCAACCGCCACCTGCAAATAGTCCAGGGGGATCTTCCGTTTGACGTCTTTCACTTGACTGAAAGGCGTCAAACATATCTCATCTTTCACCTGCCCCACGATAAGGTCCCGCTTGCCCTCGATGAGCGCATCCACGGCGCTGACGCCGAGCTTGGTCGCCAGAACGCGGTCGGTTGCCGTCGGCCTGCCGCCACGCTGCACGTGGCCCAGCACCGTAACGCGCGACTCACGTTCAAGTTGCGGCTGAACGCGCTGGGCGATAGCGAAAGCGCCCCCCGCGACATCTCCTTCGGCTACGACGACGAGTATGCTGCGGGCCCTGCGCGCGCGGGCGCTCTTCAGCCGTTCCAGCAGTTTCTCCGTGTCAGATGCTACCTCGGGAACGAGAATGGCATCGGCGCCGGATGCGATACCCACTTCAAGCGCGATAGCGCCCGACGCCCTGCCCATGACCTCGACGAAGAAGACGCGCTCCGTCGCCTCTGCCGTATCCCTTATCCTGTCCACGGCCTCGACGGCGGTGTTCACGGCGGTATCGAAGCCGATCGCGATGTCCGTCCCCGCCATGTCGTTATCGATCGTGGCGGGGATGACAACCGTCGGCACTTCCCACTCGCCGGTAAATGCCATGGCCCCCAGCAGGGTGCCGTCGCCGCCCAGGGCAACGAGGCCGTCGATCCGGTTCTGCCGGATGACGGCGGCCGCCTTCGCGCGGCCCTCCGGCAAGCGGAACTCCTCAGACCGGCCCGCGCCCAGAAAGATGCCGCCCCTCTGGATTATGTTGCTCACCGACCGGCGGCTCAGACGTCTTACGCGCCCCTCGATGAGTCCGCCGTAGCCGTCGTATACGCCAAACGGCTCGAGGCCGTGTCGCAGGGCCCGGCGCACGACGGCCCGCACGCAGGCATTCATCCCCGGGGAGTCCCCACCGCTTCCGAGCACAGCTATGCGCTTCATCGCTTTCCAGCCTTTGCTGCTAGTCGCCCGCGCCGTCGGCGGTCGCGCCGCTGCTATACGTCGAGCAGGCTCGCCAGCAGGCGCATCTCATCTCTGATAAGCCTCGGCGTCAGGAAATGCTTGCGCACGTGCTCCTGGCCCGAGCGGCCCAGCGTCTTCCGCTCCTCCGGGGCCGACAGGAGGTGCAACACCCGCTCCACCATCTCATCCGTGCTGTCGACCAGGTAGCCGCCGGCGCCGCCTTCCATCTGGAGTGGTATCCCGCCCGCCCGGTTGGCCACGACCGGCGTCCCCTTCCACAGGCTCTCCGAAATCACCAGCCCGAACCCCTCGCGAATCGATTTCTGCAAAATGACGGTCGACAGGCGCTGAAAGGCGTTGACCTCCACATCGCCCACGCCCACCAGGTTCGTGCGCACGTGGATATCGGGGTCCCCCTTGGTCGCCTCCGTCACCTGCTTGTGGAGGTCCCAGCCCTGAGGATCATCCAGCGCCATCGAACCCAGCAGCGCGAGCTGCAGTCCCGGCATCTCCTTCCGTATAAGGTTGAACGCTTCTACCACTCCCATCGGGTCCTTCCAGGGGTCGAAGCGGGAGACTTGCGTCAAGAGCGGACGCCGCGGGTTCACCCCCAACCAGAGCAGGATCGTCTGGCTCATGTCCTCGGGAAGGGTCATATTCTTGGGGCTGACGGGGTCGATTGCGGGCGTGATTATCTCAAGACGGGGATGTTCCACTATCGGCGGGACGAACTCACGCATCGTGAACACGATAGCGTCGTATTCGGATATGTATTCGAGGAGAAACAGGAGATGCTCTTCATGAGGACTGGATGTGTCGATGTGGCAGCGCCACACCCATTTGGCCCGGCCGTTTTCCCTGAAGCGACGCATCGCTAGTGGCTGCGGGTCATGAACAACGATGACGTCGTAGTCGTCCTCAATCTGCTGCGCGTTCAGCCGGTTATAGTTGAGGTAGGTCTCGCGAGCGCTGCTCGTGAGATCAATTCGTGCTCCCTGGAGCGCGTTATGGAACGACTTCGTGATAGTGAAGAACTCCGGTGCCCCGGAGATCAGAAGCCACTCCGCGTCAATGCCGAGGCCGCAGTAAATCGGGACGATGGAGCGAAGGAGTTCCGACACACCGCCGCCGAAAGGGGTCGCGTTGATGTGGGCGATGCGCCGTCCCTTCAACCGGTTCGCGAGACTTCGCACCTCCTGCGCCAGTTCGCGGTCCGTGTAAGGCTCGTAGGCGCCAAAATCGACAGCGCCAACGTCCACCTGTTCCAGCATGCGAATCCTCCCTGATGGCCTGGTCGTGCTCCTTCTTCCTATCTTAACGCCTTTCCGCTGTCAAGTAGCTGCCTGGGCGCGCGCCGCCGGCCGTCGGATGGCGATATAATTGAAATCGAAACCGCATGTCGTTAGGGAGGAGCCCGATGCAGCAGCGAGCGCGAGTCCGAAAGCCCCCTCCACACGAAGTCGACGTCCTGCTCCGCGACGGTTCAACCGTCCATCTGCGGCCCATAAGTCCCGATGACGACGAGGCGATGATCGCCCTCTTTAACCGCCTCAGCCCGCGAAGCGTCTATCTGCGGTTCCACCACGTGATTCGCGAGATGACGCGCGATGAGGTGAGGCGCTACACGAACGTAGACTATGAAGACACCTACGCCTTGGTGGCCACCTTAGGGGAGCCGCCGGACGCTAGGATAATCGCCGTGGGTCGCTACTCGCGGCTGGGCAATTCCGACAGGGCAGAGGTGGCCTTCGTCGTGGAAGACACCTATCAGGGACGCGGCATAAGCTCGCATCTGCTGCAGCAGCTCGCGATCGCCGCCAGAGAACACGGCATTCGCATCTTCGAGGCCGAGGTGCTGGCCGAAAATCAGCTCATGATGGAAGTGTTTCGCGATAGCGGTTTTCCCCTCGAGACCACGTTCGAGGACGGGACGTTCCACGTCGTGTTCTCGATTGAGGAGACCGCCCAGACGGAGGCAAAGACCGAGCTGCGCGAGCAGATCGCGGCTACCGCGTCGATCCGCGCCTTCTTCTACCCTTCGCGGGTAGCCGTCATCGGCGCGTCGCATGAACGAGGGACCATAGGGGCAGAGATCTTTCACAACATCCTCCGCGACGGCTTCAAGGGGATAGTCTACCCCGTCAACCCCAACTGGCCGGTCGTCGGTTCGGTCCGCGCTTATCCTACCGTGCTGGAAGTGCCCGACGATGTCGACATGGCGGTGATTGCCGTGCCGGCGGAGCATGTCGTCGAGGTTGCCGGGCAGTGCGCGCGAAAGGGGGTGCGCGCGCTCGTCGTCATATCGGCGGGGTTCAAGGAGATCGGCGGCGAGGGCGCGGTGCGCGAAGACGCCCTGCTCGCCCGGGTACGCAGTTACGGCATGCGGCTTGTCGGGCCCAACTGCATGGGCGTCCTTAACACCGACCCCGAGGTCAGCCTGAACGCTACCTTCTCGCCTGTCTTCCCGCCGCGGGGAAACGTCGGGCTGCTGTCGCAGAGCGGCGCCCTCGGGCTGGCCCTGCTCGATCACGCCCGAAAGCTGAACCTCGGCCTGTCGACTTTCATCAGCGTGGGCAACAAGGCCGACGTCTCGGCAAACGATCTCATCCAGTACTGGGAGCAGGACGAGTCGACGGACGTCATACTGCTCTACCTTGAATCGTTCGGCAACCCGCGGAAGTTCGGCCGCATCGCGCGCCGCGTCTCCCAGACAAAGCCCATCGTCGCTGTCAAGAGCGGACGCACCGCCGCGGGCTCCCGCGCCGCTTCCTCGCACACCGGCGCACTCGCCGGCCTCGACGTGGCGTCGGAAGCTCTCTTCGAACAGGCGGGAGTGATACGGACGGACACCCTCGAGCAGCTTTTTGATGTCGCGACTCTCCTCGCTCACCAGCCCATACCCAAAGGCCGGCGCGTCGCCATTATCACCAACGCCGGCGGGCCCGGCATCCTTGCCGCCGACGCCTGCGAAAACCTCGGCCTCGAGCTGCCGACGCTCAGCCCCCGGACTCAGGCGGCGCTGCGCGGGTTCCTCCCGCGGGAGGCGGCCGTGTCCAACCCTGTCGATCTGCTCGCTTCAGGCACCGCCGATGATTACGGGCGCGCCTTGCGCCTCCTCTTCCAGGACGAGGGCATCGATTCTCTCATCGTCATCTATATTCCACCGCTGGTCACCAGGCCGGAGGCTGTCGCTAACCGCATCTGTGAGGCGGCGAGCGAGTTCTGGGGCCGCAAGCCCATCCTCACCTGCTTCATGAGCGCGGCGGGGGCGCCGCGGGAGCTCAGTCCGGAGGGCAAAGGCTTTATTCCATCTTTCGCCTTCCCCGAAGACGCTGCGCTGGCGCTGGCCAAGGCCTGCGGCTACGCGGAGTGGCGCGCCAAGCCGAAAGGGACCGTCCCCAGGCTTTCCAGCATCGACAGCGCCGCCGGTCGTTCCATCGTCGACGCCGCGCTCGCGAAAAGCGACGGCAGCGCGTGGCTCTCCTCGACAGCCGCCGCCGGCCTGCTGCAGGCCTACGGCATCCCTTCCGCGCGCGTCGCCATCGCGAGGACCGCGGAAGAGGCCGCCGCCGCCGCAAAGGAGATCGGCTTCCCCGTAGTCGTCAAGATCGCCTCTTCGACGATCCTGCACAAGACCGATCTCGGAGGCGTCATCCTTGACCTCCGCTCCGAAGAGGAGGTCCGCGGCGCGTTCGAAGCGATCGAAGAACGCCTTCGCGCCGCCGGCCGTCTCTCCGAGATGGAGGGCGCAGTGGTGCAGCAGATGGTATCCGGCGGCACCGAGGCGATAATCGGGGTAACGCAGGACCCATCGTTCGGCCCGCTCATCATGTTCGGACTGGGCGGAATATACGTCGAGCTATTGAAGGACGTGGCTTTCCGCATCCATCCCCTAACGGACGTCGACGCGCGGGAGATGGTGGAGTCGGTGAAGGGGTTTCCCTTGCTCCGCGGCTGGCGGGGCGCCGAGCCCGCGGATATCGCCGCCCTTGAGGACGTGCTGTTGCGCGTTTCCGCGATGGTGGAGGATGTCCCCGAGATCGGCGAGATGGACTTGAATCCCGTGAAGGTGCTCGCCGCCGGCCGCGGGTGCACCGTCGTCGACTCCCGCATTCTGCTGAAGCAGGTCGAGCCGGGCCCCTGGTCTGCCTGAGAGCTGACGAACCGCCGGCGAGCCATTCTGCCCATCGCCTTGCTGCCGCGCTGCCTCCGACGGGGCGAATCGTTCATATTCCACTTATTGAACCGCTTAAACGCTTGACCAAACTCGATTTGCCCTTTAGAATCTCGCTAAGCTTCATTGCCTCAGAGGCAATGCCTGCGCTGGTCCAAGGCGCAGTCAAGTCGGCAGTAATCCAGAAGGGAGGTCAAAGGAAAGCATGCATAGAACTACTAGGGGGAGCAGTAAGGCAAAGCGCTTGCTTCTGGTCTTACTGACTCTGGTCTCGCTGTTCGCCCTCGTCATGGCGGCGTGCGGCGAGGACGAAGAAGAGGCAGGCGAGACGCCCTCGGCCGAAACGCCGTCCGGCGGCAAGACGCCCGCCGCAGAAGGCACGTTAACAATCGGTATCCTTTTCGACTTCACGGGCGACCTCGCTGAATTCGGGCCTAACATGGAGAACGGCGCCAAGCTGGCCGCCAAGCACATCAACGACGCCGGCGGCGTGCTGGGGAACGACATCGTGCTCAAGCGGGCCGATTCGCAGACAAACCCCACGGCCGCAGTACAGGCCGCGCAAAACCTGGTGAACACGGAGGGGGTACAGGCGATAGTCGGCTCGCTCTCCAGTGGCGTTACGCTGGCGGTGGCGGAGGCCGTCACTGTGCCAGAAGGGATCATTCAGATCTCCCCGGCTTCCACGTCTCCCGCTCTCAGCGCGGTCGATGACAATGACTTCCTCTTCCGCACAACGCTGTCCGACGCCGCCCAGGGGCTCGTCCTCGCCCAGCTGGCCAACGAGCTCGGCTACAAGAAAGTCTCCACTATGTACGTGAACAACCCCTATGGCGAGGGGCTGTCCGAGAACTTCAGGGCGGCATTCGAGGAGCTTGGGGGCGAAGTGCCCGCCGAGGTGCCTCACGAGCAGGAGCAGGCCTCGTACCTGTCAGAGCTTCAGCAGGCGGCTGAGGGCGACCCCGATGCTCTCGCCGCGCTGAGCTATCCTCAGAGCGCGACCGTTTACCTCAAGGAAGCGATCGAAAACGACCTCTTTGACACGTTCCTGTTCTGCGACGGCACGAAGTCAGAGGACATCGTTGAGGCGGTGGGCGCTGAGAACGTCGAGGGGATGTACGGCACTGTTTCGGCAGCGGCGGAGATCCCGGCGCAGTGGCGCTCCGAGTTCGAGGCCGAGTTCGGCGAGCTCCCGCCTCTGCCCTACATCGCTGAGTCCTACGACGCGGTGATCATGATCGCCCTCGGGGCCGCGAAGGCGGGCTCCCTCGATCCGGCGGAGATCCGCGACGCCATGAGGGAGCTTAACGACCCCAACGGCGAGAAAATCGGCCCGGGCGCCGCAGACATTAAGAAGGCGCTGGAGCTCATTGCCGAGGGCAAGGCGATCAACTACGAAGGCGCTTCCGGCTTCAACGGCTGGGACGAGAACGGCGACGTGCCTTCCGGCTACATCGAGATCTGGAAGTACGAAGGCGGCGAAATCGTCACCGTGCGCACCGAGCCGGTGACCGTCGAATAGTCGCGCCACGATAAGAAGCTAGCGGCCCGGACTCTCTATCCGGGCCGCTACTTTTCCTCTGTGTTCCCGAAGCGCTACCCCGGTTCGCCGCTTCCGACCGGCGCTACCGCCGCCCCTTCTTCTTCCTCCGTCTCCCTGTGCTTCACCTCCTTGTCCTCCTTCCCGGCAAACAGCGACACTACCTTCTCCTCGCCCAGAAGTCCCTTCGGGCGCAGCAACAAAACAATCACGATGAGGAGCCCGATCAAGAGATTGCGCACGTAGAAGATGCGCGTTTCCAGCGCTTCCCCGGAGTGCCCGATAATCCAGTTCGTCCTGTCCCATATCAGCCAGACAACGAACGCTCCCAGAATGGCGCCCTTGCTATTCCCGCTGCCGCCAACGATCAGCATCACCCAGATGAGGAACGTGCCGAAGAAGGGCGTGAACGTGTCGGGCGTAATGGCGCGCACGTAGTGGGCGTACACCGCGCCCCCGATGCCCATGATCACCGCCCCGAAGACGAACGACTGCATCTTGAACGAAAACACGCTCTTCCCGCTCGCCGCCGCCGTGATCTCGTCCTCGCGGATCGCCCGCAGGACGCGGCCCCAGGGCGAACGGATCCCGCGCTCGATGGCGACGTACACGAGGATGACAATAACGACGACGATCCCCAAATAGATGTACTTGTAGTCGGACGGGTCCACCAGATCATGCAGCGGCTGCGGGATGCCGATCATCCCCCGCGTGCCGTTCGCCAGCCAGCGCTCGTTGATGAAGATGCGCCGCAACGTCTCCGCGACGCCGATGGAAGCGATGGCAAGGTAGTCCTCACGCAGGCTGAGGGTGGGTATACCGATGATGAACGCTATCACTCCGCATGCGAGGCCCGCACCCATTACGCCGACAACAAACGGCAACTCGTACCCGCCGATGTACTCGACGTACTGGCCGGTCGAAGGGCCCTTCGTCAGGATGGCCGTGGTGTAAGCGCCAACCGCGAAAAACCCGGCGATGCCGAAGTTGAAGATGCCCGTGTAGCCCCAGTGAACGTTCAGGCCGAGGGCAAATATGGCGTAGATTCCCACCAGAATCAGGAACGAGGCCAGGTAAGAAAGGCTGAAAAAGTCGGTGAAGAAGTCGATCATGCCTTCGCTCCGAAGAGACCCGTCGGCTTGAACAGCAGGATCGCGAAGAGCAGCATGAACGCCACCGCCGGTTTGTAGGCCGGCGATAACCACTCCGTCGACAGTTCCTGTGATACGCCTACGATGAGCGCCCCTACCAATGCGCCCTGCGGGCTGCCCACGCCGCCAAGGATCGCCGCCGAGAAGAGGGGCAGCAGGAAGATGAAGCCCATCTCCGGCATCAGGTGCGACTGAATCCCCAGCAGAACGCCTGCCAGCCCGGCGAGCGCACCGCCGATCGCCCACGTCCAGATGACGACTTTCTCCGTATCGATTCCCGACACGCGGGCCAGCTCCATGTTGTCAGCGGTGGCGCGCATCGCCTTCCCCAGCTTCGTGCGGTAGAGCAGCAGATAGACAAGCGCCATCACGCCCAGCGCCGCGCACCCGATGAAGGCCTGGTCGGGCTTGAGGCGTATCCCCAGTGGCAGGCTCATCGCCTTCTGTATGCCCAGCACGTAGAACTGCTGATCAGGGCCCCATAGCAGGTAGACCATGCTCCGCACGACCATCGCCATGCCCAGGGATGACATCGCCAGGATGACGAGCCCCGCCTTCCGGTTGCGCAGCGGGCGGTAGACAATGCGGTCAATGGCGACCGAGAGGACGCCGACGCCGATCATCGCCGCCAGGATCGCGGGGATCATACCGTAGCCGAAGGAAAGGGGGCCGAGGCGGTCGTTACCGAAGAAGATGAAGAGGGCGATGTAAGCGCCGGCCGTCATCAGATCGCCGTGCGCGAAGTTGGCGAACTTCAGCACACCGTAGATAAGTGTCAGCCCGATCGCCCCCAGCGCAATCACGCTGCCCACAATGAGACCTACGACCACTAGCTGGGCCACTGCGCTCCCGTCTAACCCCCGAGATACAGCCTTCCCACATCTTCGCTGCTGAGCAGGTCCTGCCCTGAGCCTTCCAGCGCGTTCTTGCCCATCACCAGGACGTATCCTCGATGACAGAGGTTGAGTGCCTCGCGGGCGTTCTGCTCCACTATCAGTATGGCCACTCCCAGCCGGTTGATGTTGCGGATCATGGCCAGGATATCGCCGACCATCTTCGGCGATAGGCTGGCGGTAGGCTCATCGAGCAGGAGCAGGCGCGGCTCCAGCATCAGGGCGCGGGCAAGGGCGAGCATCTGACGCTGGCCCCCGGAGAGCTTGCCCGCGCGCAGGTGCGGCCGCTCGGCGAGGGGCGGGAAAAGCTCGTACATCTCTTCGCGCTTTCTCTTCAGCCCATCGCGGCGGATGAAGGCGCCCATCTCCAGGTTTTCTTCGATGGTGAGGGAGGGAAAGACGTTGTCGCTCTGGGGCACGTAGCAGATCCCCTTTCGCACCATGTGCTGAGGCGCAAGGTTCGTCACTTCAGCGCCGTTGAAGACTACCTTGCCCTTCCTGATCTTGAGCAGGCCGAAGATCGCCTTCATCAGGGTCGACTTACCGGCGCCGTTAGGGCCGATGACGGCGACGATCTCCCCCTTGTCCACCATCACGGACACGCCGTGAAGGATATCGACTTCGCCGTATCCCGTTACGATGCTGTCGGCCTCGAGGACTGTCACCGGTACTGTCCCCCCAGGTACGCTTCAAGGACCCGCTCATCGCGCACGACCTCTTCGGGCGTGCCCTCAGCAATCCGCTCGCCACTGCTCATCACGATTACGGGGTTGCACAGCCGGGCGACGAGGTCCATGTCGTGCTCGATGAGGAAGAACGTGATCCCCGCCTCATCACGGAGCCGCTCGATAAGGGTAACGAGGCTCTTCATAAGGGTAGGGTTCACGCCCGCGCCCGGCTCGTCGAGAAGGATCATGCGCGGGCCGCACATCAGCGTGCGCGCCAGCTCCAGCAGCTTCTTCTGGCCCGACGACAGGTTGGAGGCGTATTCGTCACGCAGGTGCCAGAGGTTGACGAACTCCAGCACTTCCAGCGCCTTCTCGCGGATCTCGCGTTCCTGTCGGCGCACGGTGAACGGCATGAACCACGACCTCCAGAGGCTCTCGCCCGCCTGCGCGGACGGCACCAGCATAAGGTTCTCCAGCACCGTCATCAGCTTCAGCTCACGCGGTATCTGGAAGGTCCTCACCACCCCCTTGCTGAACACGCGGTGCGGCGGTAGGCAGTCGATTCGATCGCCGCCGAACACGATCTCGCCCGCGGTGGGCTTGAGAAAGCCGGTTACCAGGTTGAACAGCGTCGTCTTGCCGGCGCCGTTAGGACCGATGAGGCCGGTTATCGTGCCCTCTTTCACGTTGAGCGAGCACTCGTTCACCGCCTTCAGGCCCTCGAACGCCTTGGTGACGCTCCGAACCTCCAGCAGATCACCGTTCATGCTTCCCAAACGACTTCTTCCCTATCTGCGTCAGATTTGCAGACTCTACTATACAAAAACTCTGCTCAGGCCGCCAATACTATAGCCGTGGAGGAAGACGCCGCAGCGGCCGCGCTGCTTTCGCTGCCGGAACAACGGGCGGCGGGGCCTGGTTTGGCGCCATGCCTCCTCATATCTGCTGCCGTTCCCAAGAATCCCGCGGTGTCTTCTCTTGCTCCGGAACGGCGCCCGCCCGCTTCCTACCTATTCGGATAGATAAACAACGCTTGCTTTTCGCCGACTATTAAGAGGTGACTAGAGATTCGCACTTGAGCCAAGAGGAACCCTATCGGCGAGACACAAACGGCGACAGGTACGCGACTATCGGATGTTAAGACCACGATCGGCGCGCGGCTGGGCCTTGTTGGCCAACCTCCTGCTTCTTCTGCTGCTTAGCGGCATAGTCGTGTTGATGGCCTGGCGCGTCCGCAGCGACAGGGAAAGGAATCATACGCTTGAGGAGAGGGCGAGCGCCGTCACTGCCCTCCAGAACGCGCGCGCCGAGTTCTTCCGCGGCGCCATCGCCCTCACTTCCGCGGCAGTTGCCCCCGACGCCCGCCCTCTCGTCAAGATGTATTACAACGCTCAGGTACAGGGGGACAGGGAGCTAGCGCGCGCCCGCACCGCACTTGAATCGCTCGGCGCGACGGCGCAGGTGGCGGCGGTCGAAAAGCTGTCACGGCACCTTGGAGAGGTGCGCGCCGAAGTGGACAGCGTGCTCGCCTGGTCCCTGGCCGCGGATCAGTTCACCCGCACCTCCGTGAGCCAGCAGTACCAGCCGCTACTGTGGCCGCAGGTCGAGCAGATGATGGCGATTCTCGACGACATCGCCGGAGAGCTTGATGCCGATCTGGCGGCCGGCAGAGCCGAGGCAAACAGCGCTCTCAACCTGACCCTGTGGCTCCTCGTGGCCTCCTGCTTCGCCGTCCTTGTGTTTTCGATAACGACTTTCGGCTTCGCCACTGCCCGAATCGTGCGCCCCCTCGCGGCTTTACAGAGGAACGCGCGCGCGATCGCCTCCGGAAACCTCGAGGCCCGCGCCCATGTCTCCGGCCCGGAGGAGGTCACGGCCCTCGCCGACGACTTCAACCACATGACTGAGGCGCTGCTGGAGCGGACGGAAAAACTCCAAATCTCCGAGCAGAGCTTCCGCAACGTCCTTGATGTATCGCGCGACATCATCTACAAGCTCAACCATCAGGCCCGCACCTACGAATACATGAGCCCTTCCGTCCTTTCGATTTGCGGGTTCACCCCTGAGGAGCTCATCGATATGGGGCTCCGAGGAACGACGAAAAGGGTCCATCCGGACGATCTCGAAAAGTACCGGACGTCCCCCGATCAGCTCCCCAGCTCGCCGGCTCAACACCGGGACGGCCCGATTATTGAGTACCGCTGGAAGTGCAAGAACGGCGAATACCGCTGGCTCAGCGACAACCGCGCACTTATCCGCGACGAAAAAGGGCGTCCGCTGGCGACAGTCGGCACTGTGCGCGACATTACCGACTGGAAGAAGGCGGAAGAAGCGCTGCGCGAGAACGAGCAGAAGTTCCGCTCTCTCTGCGCGCTCGCTCCGGTCGGTATCTTCCTCACAGATTCCTCGGGCAACTGCGTCTATCTAAACGAGTACCTGCAGGCCATCGGCGGCATGACAGCGGAGGAATGCCTCGGCCATGGCTGGACAAAGGTTCTCCATCCCGACGACCGCGACGAAACGATAATGGAAACTGCATCGGCGGCAGAGGAAATGGGCGAGTTCGCCCGCGAGCTGCGCATCGTCGACTCTGTGGGCAGAACGCGATGGGTCCGAGTAATGACCAGACCGGTAATCTCGCCGGAAGGAAGACAGACCGGTCGGATCGGGGTGGTAGAGGATATCAGCGAGCGGAAGCGGATCGACGAGGAGAAACAGGGCGCCTACGAGACGATTGTCACGCTCCTCGCAGCAGCCGCAGAGGCGCGCGACCCCTACACCGAAGACCATCTCAGCAGGATTCGCGGCTACTCCGAGGCAATCGCCGACGAGCTCGGCCTGCCGCCGGACGAAAGCGCCAAGATCGGCCTTGCCTCACTTCTTCACGATATCGGCAAGTTGCGCGTCCCCGACTCAATACTCACCAAGCCGGGCGACCTGACGCCCGAAGAGTGGCAGGTGATGAAACTCCACACGGTCTGGGGCGATGAGCTTCTCGCCGGCCACGTCTGGCTGGAGAAGGCGCGCCAGATCGCCCGTTGGCACCACGAGAACTGGGACGGCAGCGGCTACCCTGATGGGCTGAGCGAAACGGAAATACCGATCAGCGCTGCTATCGTGGCCGTGGCCGACGGCTTCGACGCCATGACGAGCGACCGACCGTACAAGAAGGCCTGGCCCCCAACGAAAGCAGTCAGGGAGATCCAGTCGCAGAGGGGAAAGCGCTACTCACCGCAGGTGGTCGATGCCTTCATGCGCGCGCTGGAGAAGGGACAGATCGAGAAGATCGCCCTGCGCACCTTCGAAGAAATGGCCGCCTGAGCTTGCGCGCCCGCCGCGCTGCAGCCGGGACCTGATCCCCTCCGCCGATCGCAGCCGCGCCCATCTGCTTCTCTCTTGAGGCGGACAATCAGACGGGACGCATGGCTTGCACGCGCCCCGTCCCGTCGATACCGCGCCCGATTGCCGTCACCAGGGGCATGGCAGGAGATTGCCCCAGCCATCGTACTCGACGGCCATGTCGTCGATTCCTGCCCACGACCCGTCGGGGAACTGCTCCAGCAGTATCCACGCCTCGGCCTCAGAGAAGGCCAGTCCCACGAGATAGAGCCGCTCCATGCCCCGGTCCTCCGCCAGCATGGAGCAGTAGGACCCGATGTCGTCCTCCGTTGTCCAGTAGCAGTCGCCGCTGTAGCCGAGGCCGAGACCGTACATGTACACGCCGATGGCTTCTTCAGGCGTCGAATAGCCGGCGGGCGACGCCGGCGGCGGGGGCGCCGCTGGAGCCGGCGGCTGCCTCGGCGGCGCGACAAGCCCCATCTCATAGGCCAGCAGGTCGCTCTGGGCGCCGGCGAGATACGCCAGCCCCTCATACGACATGCCCTCTTCCAGCGTCAACACTCCCACGACAGCGAGCACGTTGCCCTGCCGGAAGCCGGTGAAGGCAAGCAGCAGCGGCGGCTCACCGGGCGAAGATACGATCTCTTCCGTCGCAAAGGTGCAGCCCTCGTCCCCCAGCATGGGGTCCGACAGGTATTCGGGCTCGTAGAACTCGAAGCCCACCGCGGTCACGAACTCCCAGGCCGTGTCAAGAAACTCTTCGCAGCCTGAGGTCGCGCCGGCGGCCCCTCTCTCCGTCTCATACAGATCGAGTTGCGCGAAAATGAAGACGGGGATATCGCCCGCCCGTTCCGCGGCGTCGATGTTGTCGAAGACACGCCTTACCCCGCCCACGCGGCCGTACGCCTCGTAGAACGCTATCGCCTCCTCGGGATCGAGGTACCACGATGCCCGGTCCTCGTTTGTGAGGAAGACCTCCTCTCCCAGAACGAAACCGGGGCCGATGTCTTCGGCGGCCAAGAGCGGCAGGTCCAGCTCGTAAATGTCCGGTGAAGACTGCTGCGGCCGCGGGATGACCGCCGCTTTCGTCGCTTTCGCCTCCTCCAGGAGCTCGAACGCAAGGTCGATGGGACGGATGCGTCCCGAGCCTTCGAGCCCCAGCTCCTCGACGTAGTAGACCGCGCTGGGCACGCCCACCAGGTAGCCCCGTTCGTCGAAGGCGCCGCCACCGCTGTTGCCGGGCGCGAGGCGGGCGTCCGTCTTGATCCACGCCTGCTTGCGTCCTTCCCCGGCGACGAAGCCGCTTACTGAGCCTTTCGTGAGCTCGAGCGAACCTTCGCCGATGGCGGGATAGCCGAGAATGGTGAGCGGAGCGCCGATCTCGAGGTCATCGACGCTGCCCAGCCTGATTTCATCGAGGTCGAGCGCGGAAGCGTCGATCTCGATCCCGTTGCGGTTACGGGTGATGCGGATGACGGCGAGATCGATCTCCTCGTCCCAGGCTGCAAGACCGCCGAAGTACGTCAGTTCCGGGACTTCTTCGGGCTCGCCGGCCACGTATATGCCGATGTCTTCGTATTCACCGACGGAATCCGGGTCGACGACGTGGAAGTTGGTGAGTAGAAGCCCGCTATCGTCGATGATCGTGGCGGAGCCGCTGGCAACGGGCTCGAAACTGCGGCCCTCGTAGATGCCCGGCGCCACCATTACGACCGAACGCGAGAGGTCCTCCACATCCAGTCTCTCCGGCGTCTCCACCGGCGCCTGGGGCGGCCGCGGCCCTTCGCCTCCGCCGTCGCCCCCGCAGGCGGCGGCCGCGGCGATCACCGCGGCAAAGACGCCGCACATGATCTTTAAGCTCTTCATTTCTCTAACCTCTTTTCGAGCGCGCCGGCCTGCGGCCGGACGCAAAATCTCCCGTTATCGGGCACTCGTCTGCCTCCCTGAAGTAATTGTCGGTAGACGACGGCGGCCCGCCATCCGTCTTTGGGGGATGCGTGCCGGTCCGCCATCAGGAGCGGCCTCATCTGATTGATTGATAGCGTACCTCTGCACTAGACTTGCCTCGTCCACCCCTGTCTGTCTTGTTAGAGAGGAGCATGCAATGGAGGAGGTTGTCCTCGTAAGCGGAGCGCGCACGGCCATCGGCAGGATGGGCGGCGTCTTTCAGAACGTCCCCGCCTCCGACCTAGCGGCTGCCGTCTTCAAAGCGGCGATGGAACGGGCGGGCATCGCCCCTTCGCAGGTCGACCAGGTGGTGCTCGGTTGCGTCGGGCAGGTACTCGAGGACGCCTACATCTCCCGGCACGCCGCCGTAAAGGCCGGCCTCCCCATCGAAGTCCCCGCCTACAACGTCAACCGGATATGCGGCAGCGGTCTCGAGGCCATACATACGGCCGCGCGCTGGATCCTGTGCGGCGATGCCGAGGCAGTTCTCGCGGGCGGCGCGGAGAACATGAGCATGCTCCCCTTCTATGTCCGCCACGGGCGCTACGGCTACCGGCTGGGCCACGGCCAGCTCGAGGACGGCATACTTATGGTGCTCAGCGACCCCTTCAGCAAGGCGCACATGGGCGTGACGGCCGAAAACCTGGCCAGGAAGTACGGCGTTTCCCGGCAGGAGCAGGACGAGCTGGCGCTGCGCAGCCACCAGCGGGCCGTAGCCGCGATCAACGCCGGCCGCTTCAAGGACGAGATCGTGCCCATAGAAGTGAAGGTGGGGCGCGAGACGAAGATAGCGGATACCGATGAGACACCACGCGCCGATACAAACATGGAAGCCCTCAGTCGCCTTCGGCCCGCCTTCCAGGAGGGCGGCGACGTGACCGCCGGCAACTCCAGCGCCATCAACGACGGCGCGGCCGCGGTGGTGGCGATGAGCCGGCGCAAGGCCGATGAACTCGGCATCCGTCCGCGTCTGCGCCTCGTCTCGCGCGGCGAGTCGGGCGTGGAGCCGTCGCTCATGGGCGAGGGGCCGGTTCCCGCCGTCCGGAAGGCGTTGCAGCGCGCCGGCCTGACCGCCGACGACATGGACGTGATTGAGCTGAACGAAGCGTTTGCCGCCGTCGCCTGCGTCTGCATCAAAGAGCTGGGTCTCGATATCGAGAAGACGAACCCCAACGGCGGCGCCGTCGCCCTCGGACACCCGATCGGCGCCACCGGCGCCATCCTCACCGTGAAGCTCATGTACGAGATGGAGCGGCGGAACGCCCGCTACGGCCTTGTGAGCCTCTGCATCGGCGGTGGACAGGGGATCGCCAGCGTCTTCGAGCGCATCTCCTGAGACCATCGCTGCCCTGGACGATTGTTCCTCCTGAGGGTATACCCCGATGGGCATACTCCTCTCCTGATCCGAGAATCGCACAGGCAGCCTGCGGGGGTTGCCTGTGTTCGCTTGAAATTGCGCAGCCGCAAGGAAAAGGCAATGAACAACGGCGCAAAGAGAATAGCCGTGCTCTCGAGCGGCGGCGACGCTCCCGGCACCAACGCCTGCATCCGCGCCATCGTGCGAGTCGCCGCCAGCGAGGGGGTCCACGTGCTGGGAGTGCTCAGGGGCTATCAGGGCCTCATAGAATGGAAGACCCTCCCCCTCACGCAACGCACCGTCGGCAACATCATCCAGCGCGGAGGGACGATTCTCGGAACGTCGAGGTGCCCCGAGTTTACGACGCCGGAAGGCCGGGCAATAGCAGCCGCGAAACTCCTGGAAGCTAAGGTGAACGGCCTCATCGTCCTCGGCGGCGACGGCTCTCTACGGGGCGCGGTAGCCCTTTCCAACGAATGCGGCATACCCATAATCGCCGTGCCCGCCAGCATCGACAACGACATGCCGGGCACCGAGTACACGCTGGGCTTCGACACGGCGGTGAACGTCGCCCTCGAAGCCATCGACCGCATCCGCGACACGGCTGAGTCCTTCGAACGCATCTTCTTCGTGGAAGTGATGGGCCACACATGCGGCGCCATCGCCCTGGAGGTAGGCGTGGCCGGCGGCGCCGACGACGTGTTGGTGCCGGAAGCGCCAGTCGACATAGATTTTCTTTGCGAACACCTCCAAAAAGGCTTCCAGCATGGGCGGCGAAGCAGCATAATCGTGGTGGCGGAAGGAGGCGAGATGGGCGGCGCCTTCGGTATCGCCCACCAGGTGTGGACGCGCCTGCGCTGCGAGTACCGCGTCTGCGTCCTCGGCCACATCCAGCGCGGGGGCACGCCGACCGCGCGCGACAGGGTGATGGGGAGCAAGTTCGGCGCCCTCGCGGTCGACACGCTGCTCTCAGGCAAGAGCGGCCTGATGGTCGGCGAAGTCGCCGGCAGGCCGCATCTGACGCCGCTCGACGAGGTGCTGTCCGGCCGACGCCAGATCGATAGCTCCCTCCTTGAGTTAACGCGCCGCCTTACCCGCTAGTCCAGAACAGGTGACGGTTGTCGGTGGCCATCTCTCATCAATCAAAAGAAGAGTTGAAGCGCAGCCTTGCCGGCATTCTCGCCTTCGAGGAAGAACGAGTCGCTGAGGTTACCGACCCGGCGCGCCTGCGCGATGAGGCGATAGACGGACTCATCCGGGCCGCCGTTTTCGCGCCCACCGACGCTGTCCGTGAGTTTGCTCGGCAGACCATACGCCAGGCAGCCGCCCTTCTGAACGCCACGCCCGCGTCCATCCAGCGCCTGTACGCGGCGATGGGCCGCGGCGAGGAGGGCGGGTTCACCGTCCCTGCCCTCAACCTGCGCATTCTCCCCTACGACGCCGCCCGCGCCGTCTTCCAGGCCGCGAGCGACTTGGAAACGGGGCCGATCATATTCGAGATCGCGCGCTCGGAGATCGGCTACACGGCGATGCGTCCCGCTGAGTACGCCGCGAATGTTGAGGCAGCGGCCATACGTGAGGGCTACTCGGGCCCGCTCTTCATCCAGGGCGACCACTTCCAGGTCAACGCCTCCCGCTACCGCTCCGACCCCGAGACCGAGCTGCGGTCGCTGCGCGAGCTGACGGACGAAGCCGTGCGGGCCGGCTTCCTCAACATCGACGTCGACAGCTCGACGCTGGTCGATCTTTCACAGCCGTCTATCAGGGAGCAGCAACGGCCCAACTTTGTAGTCGCAGCGGAGATGATACGCTTCATCCGCTCGATCGAGCCGCCGGGCGACCCCATATCAATCGGCGTCGAGATCGGCGAGGTGGGCGGCAAGAACAGCACGCCGGAGGAGTTGCGCGCCTTCATGGACGGCCTGCGCGCGGAACTGGGCAATCTGACGGGGCCGAGCAAGATAAGCGTGCAAACCGGGAGCAGCCACGGCGGCGTGGTGCTGCCCGACGGCTCGATGGCGGAGGTCGCAATCGCCTTCGAAACGCTGGAGGAGATGTCTCGCGTGGCCCGCGAGGAGTACGGCATGGCCGGGGCTGTGCAGCACGGCGCATCCACGCTGCCTGACGAGTTGTTCCATCGCTTCCGCGAGGTCGGCACGGCAGAGATACACCTCGCCACTGCTTTCCAGAACATGGTCTACGACAGCCCGCTCTTCCCCGAGACGCTTCGTCAGGAGATACACGCGTACCTGAAGGAGAAGCACGCGGAGGAATGGAAGCCGGGGCAGACGGAGGCGCAGTTCATCTACAGCAACCGAAAGCGCGCACTGGGGCCCTTCAAGCGCCAGATGTGGGAACTGCCCGAAGACGCGCGGTCGGATCTGCGCCGCGGGCTAAAGGAGCGCTTCGCCTTCCTGTTCCGACAGCTCAGCATAGACGGCCGCCGCGCCCTCCTCGACAACTACGCGTAGGCACGGCTCTCCCCTCAACGCGACCGCTTCTCGCCCGCCGGCGTACTCGCTCTCTCACCCGGAACGTTTCACTCAGCCGACTTCTGAGCTACAATAGCGGCAACCGGGGCCGAGTCGACGGGGGCGTTCGATGGTCGTCAGCATGGACGACGTGTTGGGCCAGATCGAAGAGAAGGAGGGCCTTCTCATCGGGCCCTGGCGCCAGCCCGTGAACCGGAGCATCGATCTCAAGGGCAGCATCCACGACGACGAAGCGGCCGGCCGGCTCGGCTTTCGCGGCGGCACCGTCGCCGGCTCGATCCACTCCGAGCTCTTCCCGCCTCTGCTCCTCAAAGCCTTCGGGCAGCGCTGGTTCGAGCGCGGCAACCTATCGCTCTACTTCCTGGAAGCGACCACCGACCGCGAGGAAGTGCGCGCCGTCGTCGCCGCGCCGCCGGCGGGCGCGGCCGATGCGCAGGTGCAGGTCTGGGGGAAACGCCCTAACGGCAACCGCATCGGCGAGGGGACGGCCGCCGCCGGCTCGCCCGACGCGGTCTCCGCGCTCCTCGCCCGCGACCTCAACCGCTTTCCGCCCGGCGAGCTGCGCATCCTTGCGCCGTCCGCGGTAGGTGACCGCTTTCCCGAAGTCGAAGTGAGCGTGACGCAGGAGGCCATCGAGGAGCGGTTGCGCCTCAGCACCGACCCTCTCCCCTGGTACGCCGGCCCCTCTCCCTGGGGAGGCGCCATCGCCACCACCTGCAACATGGTCGACGTCATGTGGCTCGCGCTCGTCGCCTACCTGGCAGAGAAAGAGATCGGCGAGGCGGTGCCGCTCTACGGCGCCATCGAGCTGCGAAACGTGAACGGGCCCGTATTCGTAGCTAGACCGTACGTCGCCGGCGGCGAGGTGATAAACCTCGGGCAGACCGCGAAGACGGAATACCTGTGGTTCGACTCGTACCTGAACGAGAAGGACGGGCGAAGGGTGGCGGAGATGCGGATGATGTACCGCTTCATGAAGGACTCTTCCCCGCTGTACGCCTGAAGGCGAAGGCAAGCGGAGGCAATCAAAACGGCGGTCGGGCCCTCACCGAAAGGAGCAAATCATGGACTTCGGAGACAATGAGGAACAAGCGGCGTTTCGCCAGGAGGTGCGCTCTTTCCTTCAGGCTGAGCTGCCGGATCGCTTCCGGAACACGCGCATCGAGACCGAAGAGCTGGTCACGATGTTCGATGCTTTGGCGGAGTGGCGCGGCAAGCTGGCGAAGAAGGGGTGGATAGCGCCCGCCTGGCCGAAGGAGTACGGCGGCGCCGGCCTCTCGGTGATGGAGCAGTTCATCATGAACGAGGAGTTCGCCCTGATGCGCGCCCCGAGCGTAGGCGGAATGGGTGTCGCCATGCTCGGCCCCACGCTCATCGTCCACGGCAGCGAGGAGCAGAAGAAGGAGCACCTGGGGCGCATCCTCTCCGGCGAGGTGATGTGGTGCCAGGGGTTCAGCGAGCCGGAAGCCGGCTCCGACCTCGCTTCACTGCGCACACGCGCCGTCAAGGACGGCGACGACTATATTGTCAACGGACAGAAGATATGGACGAGCTACGCCAAGTACGCGCACTGGATGTTCCTCCTCGTGCGGACGGACTTCGAGGCCCCCAAGCACAAAGGGATAAGCTACCTTCTCGTTGATATGAAGAGTCCCGGCGTCGACGTGCGCCCGCTCCCTGACATGGCAGGCGGCGCGATATTCAACGAGGTCTTCTTCGACAACGTGCGCGTTCCCAAGCGCAATCTCGTCGGCGAGGAGAACCGCGGCTGGTACATCGCCGCCACCACGCTGGACTTCGAGCGCTCGAACATCGGCTCGGCGGTGGCCGCCCGCCTCACTGTCGAAGATATGATTAAGCTGGCCAAGAAAGGCGGCCGGGCCAGCCCCTTTGCCCGCAACCCGTCGCTCCGCTACGAGCTCGCAGACCGCCGCATCGAGGCGGAGGTCGCCCGCATGATGTCTCTCCGCATCGCCACCATGCAGGCGCGCGGCCTCATCCCAAACTACGAGGCATCGATGGCGAAGACGTACGCCTCCGAGCTTGGGCAGCGCATCGCCAACACCGGCGTCAAGCTACTCGGGCTCCACGGCGGGTTGCGCGGCAAGGACGCGCCCGAAGAAGGGCGGTTCAGCCGCGCCTATCTGGCAACCGTCGGCTCGACGATAGCCGCCGGCACGTCGGAGATTCAGCGCAACATCATCGCCACCAGGGGTCTGGGGCTGCCGCGACAATAGCCGCAAGCACGCCCCGCCCCCACCCGCGGAACCGCTCTCTGGCCGGTTCTTGTTGTCCATGATCGAGACATTGAGGCAGAATGGAGAGAGAAGTGAACAGCATCGTCATCGTACTGGATAGCCTGCGCGCCGATCACGTCGGCTGCTACGGCAACAACTGGATCAAGTCCCCCACGCTCGACGCGCTTGCTGCAGGAAGCATCACGTTCACGCGCGCCTTCCCCGAATCGCTCCCCACTATTCCCATGCGGCGCACCCTCCACACCGGACTTCGCACGTGGCCGTTCAGGAACTGGGTCCCCCAGCGAGGGGACATCGTCCGGTCCTACGGCTGGCAGCGCATCCCCGAGGAGCAGACGACGCTGGCGGAAGTCCTCAATGGAGAGGGCTACCAGACGGGCTTCGTGACCGACGCCTACCACCAGTTCAAACCATCGATGAACTTCCACCGCGGCTTCAACCAGTGGCGATGGATCCGCGGCCAGGAGATGGACTCATACGGGCCGGCGGCGACAGTCGACCAGCAGGTGTTGGAGCGCCACACGCCGGAAGGCATCTCCGGATTCCGCCGCGAGTGGTTGCAGACGCTGCTGGCGCGTCACTTCGCTAACCAGATGGAGCGAAAGGGCGAAGAGGACTGCCAGGCGCCGCGCGTCTTCCGGGAGGCGATGCGCTGGCTGGAGCAAAACCGCAAGGCGGGAAAGTTCTTCCTTGTCGTCGATTGCTTCGACCCGCACGAGCCCTGGGACCCGCCCGCCGAGTACATCGACATGTATGACCCCGGATACACCGGCCGCGACATCATCTCCCCCAGTTACGGCCCCAGCGACTACCTCTCAGAAGCGGAGCTGCGGCACATGCGCGCACGCTACGCCGGCGAGGTGACCATGGTCGATCGCTGGCTCGGGCGCTTCCTCGATTGCGCGCGCGACCTCGGCATGCTGGAAAACTGCCTCCTGATCGTCACATCCGACCACGGCCACCAACTGGGCGAGCACGGGGTCACGGGCAAGGTATCGTGGGGAATGTGGTACGAGCTCATGGACGTGCCGCTGTTCGTGCGGCTGCCGGACGGCGCCGGCGCGGGCAAGCGGGTCTCGATGTTCGCGCAGCATCAGGACATCGTGCCCACCGTGTACGCGGCGCTCGGCATCGAGCCGCCCGCCCCGCTTGACGGCGTCGACCTCGCGGCCCTTGCCCGGGGAGACGTCCGTCCCCGCGACTTCGTTGTCTCCGGCTTCAACAACTACGTCTGGTACCGCGACGACCGCTGGGTCTACATCGGCAGGAACGACGGCAGCCAGCCGCAACTCTTCGACCTGAGCGCCGACTCCCTCCAGCAGGACAACCTGGCGGAAGAGGAACAGGGCGTTGTGGAGGAGATACAGCGACGGGTCCTTGCAGCGGCAGGCGGGCCGCTCCCTGTCTACGGCGAGGTGCTCAAACAGATAGACAGCAGTTGGTACAGGGTCTGACAGCCTCAGCGCGGGTTGACTTTCCCCTGCAATCATCAGATCATGTAATTGCGCTCGTTCCCTTCGTCCCGCAGCTCAGGCGCATCTTTCATTTGCAGCCACAGTCCCCGGACTGTCATAGGCGCAATGGTCTCGTTGGGGCGAGAGGAATAGCAGGCGAATACTACGAAGGAGTCAATAGACTTGCGTATCGGCGTACTAACAGGCGGCGGCGATTGCCCGGGGCTTAACGCCGCCATACGCGGCGTCGCACAGCGTGCCTGGTCACTGCAGGATGAGGTGCTGGGCATAAGACACGGTTGGGCGGGACTGCTCGACAACGGCGAGGTCAACCACCTGAGTCGGGATGACGTGCACGGAATAATCCAGCTCAGCGGCACCATCCTCGGGACTTCCCGCACCAATCCCGGCAAGAGAGAGGGTGGCCTCGACGAAGTGGTCCGTAACCTTGGACGTCATCAAATAGACGGCCTGGTCGCGATCGGCGGCGACGACACGCTTGGCGTCGCGGCCCGCCTGGCAGAGCGTGGTGTGAAGGTCGTGGGAGTCCCCAAGACGATCGACAACG
The DNA here is from genome assembly GCA_030018455.1 of Dehalococcoidia bacterium. NCBI lineage: Bacteria > Bacillati > Chloroflexota > Dehalococcoidia > Dehalococcoidia bacterium. Next base: position 129,824 of record JASEFU010000004.1, on the reverse strand, counting down.
ACATCCCCCATACGGACTTCTGCATCGGCTTCGACACCGCCGCAAACGTTGTGGCGGAAGCGCTCGACCGTCTCCAGGGAACGGCCAGGTCGCACATGAGGACGATGGTCGTCGAGGTTATGGGGCGCGAGGCCGGCTGGCTCGCCATTGTCGGCGGCATGGCGGGCGGAGCCGATTTCATCGCCATTCCCGAGGTGCCGGTGAGCATAGACGACCTGGTGGCGCACGTAAGAAGGCGCCTCCGGAGCCGGCGATTCTCCGTGGTCGTGATCGCTGAGGGCACAGAGGTCATAGGCATCGAGAAGCCGCCCGTCAGGCCCACCACCATCGACGAATTCGGGCACGTGCGCCTGTCGGAGAGGGGCATCGCCCAGCGCGTCGCCGACCACGTGGAGCGCATCACAGGCACAGAGACGCGGGTTACCGTTCTCGGCCACCTGCAAAGGGGCGGCACGCCCACGGTGCGCGACCGCTACATGAGCATTCTCGTCGGCTCGGCCGCGGTCGACTTCCTGCATCGCGACATGGCCGGTTCGATGACGGCCGTCAAGGGGCACGAAATCGTGCCGGTCCCCCTTTCGGAAGTCGCAGGGAAGACCAACCTTGTGCCGCCGCAGCTTTATGAAATGGGCAGCCGCTTCTTTCTCTCGATGACCATGTCGGAGCGGGCGCGACGAAGAGCCGCCCCCTGAGCGCCGGTTCTCCGGGGGTAAGCTGCTACGGGTCGTCGCCCTTCCCGTAGTCCCAGGAGATCGTCCGCTTGGGCCGCAGCCGTCCGATAATGACGCGCGTACCTTTTACCGACGCGGCGTACCGTTTGCCCGCCCTCTCTCCCAGGTAGTGCGCGGCCATCCGTTCCGTCCGTTCGTCGTCCAGCCCCTCGAGCAGATCGACCTCGCCCTCGACGATCACGGCCTTGTAAGGCGGGGTCCTCGTATCGATGCAGAGAGAAGCCCTGTTGTTGCGAAGAAGGTTCCGGTAGCGCACCGACGTCGGCCCCATGTGAAAGACGAACTCTCCGTCATCGTACTCGTACCAGATGGGCACGGCGTGAGGCCGCCCGTCCGGCCGGACCGTCGCCATTACCGCGATGTTCGGCTGGCCGAGGAACACACGTATCTCTTCGGAAGTGAGCGCCATGTGTTGCCTCCTTTCTCCCTTGCCGCATCCACGGCCGCTCGGCAATTAGTCTATCCCATAGATCGCGGCCTCGCACCAGCCGCAGCCCGGCCAGGCGCAGAGAAGCATTTACGTTCCGTTAACGCCTTTGCCTTTTTCTTCACCAATTTGTTATGGGACCGACCTAATATGACGATCAAGAACGCAACCTTCCGCGAGAGGATGAAAGGAGCCACGCTATGGCGAAGACGACGGCCGACCTGCTCATCGAGCGGATCATCGACTGGGGAGTGGACACGATCTTTGGGCTGCCCGGCGACGGCGTGAACCCTCTCTTCGAGGCGCTGCGCAAGCGCCAGGACAAGATCCGTTTCATACAAGTGCGCCACGAGGAGTCGGCTGCCTTCGCCGCCTGCGGCTACGCCAAGTTCACCGGCCGCCTCGGCACGTGCATCGCCACCAGCGGTCCCGGCGGCATCCACCTCCTGAACGGCCTCTACGACGCCAAGCTCGACGGTCAGCCCGTTCTCGCCATCACAGGGCACACTTTCCACGACCTCATCGGCACACGCTTTCAGCAGGACGTCGACCTGGAGCGGCTCTTCTCCGACGTCGCCGTCTACAGTGAGCTCGTGACGGGCCCCGCCCACGTCGACAACGCCGTGGACGAGGCGATGCGGCGCGCCCTTTCGATGCGCGGCGTCTCCTGTCTCACAATACCAAAGGACGTGCAGGCGCAGACTACCTCCCACGAGCACCGCTCACCGGGGAATATCCGCGGCCACAGCGCGGACATATTCGGCCGCATCCACGGCTGTCCCCCTCTGGAAGACCTACAGGAAGCAGCGCGGATCTTGAACGAGGGCCGCAGGGTCGCCATTCTTGCGGGACAGGGAGCTCTGAACGCGGGAGCCGAACTGGAGCAGGTGGCCGAACTGCTCGCCGCCCCCATAATCAAGGCACTGCTGGGAAAGAGCGTAGTGTCCGATACCAGTCCTTACACCACAGGCGGCATCGGGCTTCTGGGCACCCTCCCATCTCAGGAGGCGATGGAGGAGTGCGACACCCTGCTGATCGTGGGCAGCAGCTTCCCTTACCTTGAGTACTATCCCAAGCCCGGCCAGGCGCGGGCGGTGCAAATCGACATCGATCCGTCGCGCATCGGCCAGCGCTACCCCGTCGAGCTGCCGCTGCCCGGCGACTCCCACGACGTCCTGCGTTCGCTCATCCCCTTCCTGCAGCGGAAAGAGGACCGCAAATTCCTGGAGAAGGCGCAAAACGGGATGCGTAACTGGTGGGAGCTCATGGAGGAGCGGGGAACCCGACGCGACATGCCGATGAAGCCGCAGGTGGTAGCGCACGAGCTCGACAAGCTGTTGACCGACGACGCGATCGTCTCGGCAGACAGCGGCACGATCGCCACCTGGGCCGCCCGCCACATCCGGATGCGCAACGGGACGAAGTTCTCGCTCAGCGGCAACCTGGCCACCATGGCGAACGGGTTCCCCTACACCATCGCGGCGCAGGTCGCCTTCCCCGACCGTCTATGCGTAGCGGTCGTGGGTGACGGCGGCTTTACGATGCTCATGGGCGAGCTCGCGACCTGCGTCAAGTACGACCTGCCGGTCAAAGTAGTCATCTTCAAGAACAACTTCTACGGTGAGATCCGCTGGGAGCAGATGATCTTCGAGGGCAACCCCGAGTTCGCCGTAGAGCTGCAACCGGTCGATTTCGCGATGGTCGCGCGGTCATTCGGGGCGGCGGGTTTCACCATCGAAAGGCCCCAGGATGCAGGCCCCGTGCTGAAGGAAGCGCTCAGTTACCCCGGGCCGGCTGTGGTCGAGGCGCTTGTAGACCCGAACGAGCCGCCGTGGCCGCCGAAGATCACGCTCGCGCAGGTGCGGGCGTTCGCCGAGGCGCTCGCGCGCGGCGAGCCGAACCGCACGAAGATCGTGCTTACAGTCCTCAGCGACAGGGTCCGTGAAATAATATGAGGCGTCGCCTCATTCACGGTTATCATACTTCTACAAGTCTTGCCGATGCCCCGTCTCCGCCCGGCGGGTGCTCCGGATCACGGAGGTCGCATGTCAGACGCGCCGTCGACCGCTCCTCGCCTTTTCAACGACGGATAGCGCCGCTATGAGCCTCACTCCAGCTTGGCTATGAGCTCCGCCATGCGCTCCATGCTCTCGACGGCGCCGCTTTCCATACCCGATTGGACAGCCGCATCCCGGTCCTCGACGGTCTGGAAGACCACCCTGTCCGTCGCCTTCGTCTTGTCGCCCATCTCTTCGAACGTAACGGTCTCGAGCATCACGTGTCCGGGCTCGCCTTCGTGCTCGAACGTGTTGACGACGCGCTCAGGGCGTGAAACGTCGTGATAAACGCCTTTGAAGGCGAACTCGTTTCCGTCCGCGTCGCGCTGGACAATCCGCCACTTCCCGCCTGCCCTCACGTTCATCCTGTCGACGGTAGTCGTCATCGTTTTCGGCCCCCACCATTCCGGTATCAACGCGGGGTCCGTGAACAACTTGAACAGGCGCTCTCGCGGCGCGTCGTATATCCGGCTGACGAGTACCGTCTGACTGCCCGGCTCGGCAACGAAGCGCGTCCCCAGCCTCATCTCCTCTTGCAGCAGTTCAACGAGTTTGTCGAAACTCTCGTTCCAGCCCTGCTCCATGTCGCGCCGCGCCTCGGCGCTCACCGCGCCCGTGCCCCCGTGCCTGAGAGTGAGCCGCGTCCCGCCTTCGTCCTCTTCCAGCCTCACCGATATCAGCATCTCGATGGGCCAGTCCCGACCCATCCCGTAGTATGAGGCCGGCACGATGTTCCCCTTCTCGTCCGCGAAGGAGTCCGTCATCACCAGCCGCTCCGGCGCAACCAGCTCACGGCAGACGCCCTTGCTCCAGTAGTCCTGCCCTTCCGGCGACCTCATTGAACTGAGAAACTGGCCGCCGGGACGGGCATCAATCTGACAAAACGGGGTAGTGTAGCCTTTCGGCCCCCACCATCGTCGGAACAGACCGCAATCCGTCCACGCCTTAAAGACGAGCTCACGCGGGGCATCGAATACACGGCTGATAACGACTTCCCATTCCTCCGGCCCAGGCGCCGGCTCTCTCTCCGCTACCATTTCCTCCTCCTTCTGCGACCGTCACGGCTTCACAACTCGAAGCTGCGCCCTCTCCTCGCAATCTTGACGGGCCCCCGCGTTCGCCGGGCCCGTGTCTTCCTTTAATTGTCCCGCCGCCGGATCACACAAGCATTGCCCGACAGACAACCAACCGCCACGAGTCGAATCAGCGCAAAGGTGACAAGGTGGGATTGGAAAAAGGAGTGGAGCGGGGGACGGGATTCGAACCCGCGACGTCCTGCTTGGAAGGCAGGAGCTCTTCCGCTGAGCTACCCCCGCTCTCAGTCACAGAGGCGGCGCCCTTCCCTCGCGGCGCCTTCACCATTCTACACGATGCGCTCTCCCGCCTCAATAAGAACGCTTCCCCGCGAGGCGCCGCGCGTGATGCTATAATCGAGCCGTAGGCCCGAGCTCGAAAGGAATCGAGATGTCGAACATCTTCCTGGTAACGCTGGCAATCCTCATAGGGCTCCTCTGGTCGGGCGTTATCGACGCCCAGATGAAGTGGACGGCAACCATGTTCGGTCTGTCGCTTGCCGCGCTCATGTTCGCGAGCGGCGAGCGCGCGCGTCCGCGCCCCAGAAGAGAGCGCGAGGCCAGGCCGAAGAGCGAATCCGGCTGATGACGAGCGGATGGGGGAGAGAAAGCCGGGGCGGCGCTACCAGGTCAGGCCGGCGGGCTTGCAGTACTTCAGCAGCATCCAGACATCAGGGTTGGTGACGCCGTACCGCCACGCCGACACGCTGCTCATCCCCAGTTGCGACGCCCTCACCACGAAGCGCTTCCACTTCTCGATCGTCGACGCGCCCTGGCCGATGGGAATTATCGGCAGCCCGTAGCCGCCCAGCACGCTCTGCGTCACGTCGAGCAGAAACTCCGGCGTCACGCCCTCCGGTCCGGGAGGAAAGCCATGTTGCTGGAAGAGCCTGACGTTCTCCGCCGTGTTGAACGACTCCCAGTAGACCATGGGCACGACGGCCTGACTGAAGGACGCAAACTCGGCCGCGGGCACCCGCGAGAGCTGCCACGGCCGGGGCTCGACGCAAAGGTGCAGGACGCCACCCGGCTGCCTGCGCCGGAACTCCTGACCGAACGCAATCGCCCCCTCCGGCGTGCCCCGCCAGTACCCGTCGTACGGCTCCAGGTCGACGATGACGCTTCGCGCGCCGGCGCTGGCGACGTCCGCGCACATCTCCGCCTCCCGTACCGGGTCGACGCCGTGGAGCACGCAGTACGTGTGAAAGGGGATACCGTAGCTCTCGAAGTAGTCCGCCAGCACCGCGACCTGCACCGGCCCTGTGACGGCGTAGGGCGACGTGTCCTGCGTCGACATCCACTGCGTGCCGGTATGAGTCTTGAGAATGATGCCCAGGTTATGCTGCGCGAGTACCGAGGCGACCTGCTCGGGCGGGCCGTCGACGGCGAACTTCCAGGCCCACGCCAGGTGGCAAGGGCCCTGGGCGCGTCCGCGCAGAGGGACGGCCGGCGAAGGCGGCGGAGGCCGGCAGGAAAGGCCAAGGCCGGCGGCCGCTCCCGCCATTGCCGTCAGAATGAGAAACCGACGTCTGCTTATATGATGTCCGAGCACCATACAGGGCCTCCGAAAGAATCCCGACTGGAAGGAGGCCCGTCCCCGCTGTCCCTGCCTCCTCACCCCTTGGGGCTCATACAGTAGCCTTCGGAAAGCGCGGGGTCAAGAGGGAAGGGTCTGAGAGAAGTGAAGTCCACTCCATGTAGGCTTGACGTCGCAGATTCAGAACGCGCGCTATTGTTCACGCAGCCTTCACGCCCCACGCAGCGCGCTTCATTTTTTCTCAATAGCAGCCTCCTATGATGTAAGATGATGTCGCCACCGGAGGGCCTTTCGGTACCCCGCCACTGAAACGGCCCCCGGCAGGCGGCAATATCATGAGAAGGAGCTTCACGATGCGCCTTCAGCGCTGGATTGACCTCGCGAAGACCTTTATCAAAAAGATATCCGGTAACGATCTGAGCGGCCTGGCCGCCGAGATGTCGTACCGGTTCTTCCTCGCTCTCTTCCCGTTCTTCATCTTCATCGCCGCTTTCGCCGGGTTCGTGACCGACGTCTTCAATGTCGACGACCCGACCGATCGCATTATCAACGCCATCGGCGACACAATCCCTGACGACGCCGCCAGCGTCCTCCGCGAGCAGTTGGACAGCATCCTTGCCGGCACCAACCCCGGCCTCCTCTCCATCGGCATCATCGGCGCTGTATGGGCCGCCTCCAGCGGCGTCAACACGATTATCAAGGGGATGAATCGTGTGCACGACGTGGAAGAGAAGCGCCCGCTCTGGCGTAAGTATCTCCTCGCGCTCAGCCTGACGCTGCTGGCAGGCGCGGCCGTCATACTCGCGTTCCTGACCCTCGTCGTCGGGCAGGCGGCGGGCGTGGATATCGCGGAAAGGATGGGCCTCAGCGGCGCAGCGACTACGCTATTCACCTTCGTGCGCTGGCCCCTTGCCATCGCCGCCATCCTGCTCGCTATCGCTTTCCTGTACTGGGCCACGCCGAACAAGAACCTTCCGTTCAGATGGATTACGCCTGGCTCGGTACTCTTCACCGCCGGCTGGCTTCTCGCGACCCATCTCTTCGGCCTCTACGTATCCAACTTCGGGTCGTACAACTCCACCTACGGCGCCCTGGGAGGCGTCGTCATCCTGCTGATATGGCTCTACCTCACCAGTTTCATATTCCTGCTCGGCGCCCAGGTTAACGCGGTGCTGGAGCAAGAGAGAGTCGGAGGCGGCCCTGCTGAGAAGCCGACGCCACAGCCACAGGCGCGGCCGCTTCCTTTCCGGAGGACGCCGGCTTCCCGGTCCGGGCCGCCCGCGGACTCTCGTTCAGGGCGCACGAATGCCGCAGTGACACCGTTGCCGGCCGGTTGGTCGGTTCTGGCGGGAATGATGGGCGGACTCTCGGTAATGGAACCCCGAAAAAGAACACCGGCAGCCCGCGGTCAGAGCAGGACCAGCAGCGGCGTTCCTTTCTCCACCTGCTGGCCCACGCTGACGTATATCGCCTTCACCTGGCCGCCGTGACGCGCGCGCAGCTCATTCTGCATCTTCATGCCCTCAATTATCATCAGCACCTCACCCGGTTCCACCACGTCGTTCAGCGACACGAAGATCTTTTGCACGACTCCCGTCATCGGCGACGACAGGACCCATTCGCCCTCGGCCGTCGGTGCGGCGGCGATGTCGCCGGGCGCGGGGCCGCGCGAGGACGTGCGCAGAGTGACTACGTTGTAGCTCCGACCGTTGACGATCAGGCAGTAGCCGTGAGGCGTCTGTTCGGCGAAGAGACGATACGGGCGTCCATCAATGATCAGCGAGTACTGAGCGCTGTCACCGATCCGCTCGATGCTTATGTCGTGCCAGGCCCCGTCGATGGAAACGCGCGTCCCGTCCGCGGCATCCTCCACCTCGGCCTGAATATCCTCTTCCCCCAGCTTCAGCCGATACTTCTTCCCCACTGCGGACCTCTCGGCCAGGTCGTCGCTCTGGCTTCTGCCAGCCTGCCTGCCGCGCGCCATCGGCTGCCGTCATCGTATTCCGGCGTGGGCGCCCGGTGGTTTGTCTTCTGATGGGTGAGGACGGCAGCGGCCGCCAGGGCGGCGTTCCGTTCGTCATCCTGCTCGGCGGGAAACATCGTGAAGTCGTCAAGGAAGCGCGTGTGAAGCTGCCCGTCCAGGAAGCGCCGGTCGTCGAGCAACTGCAGATGGAAGGGTATGTTCGTATCAACGCCCACAACTACGAATTCGCGGAGAGCCCGCCGCATACGTCGGATTGCTTCGTCGCGCGTGCGTCCCCAGGCGATGACCTTGGCAACCATGGGATCGTAATAGTACGGGAGATCGCAGCCGGAGTAGAGCGCGCTGTCAACGCGGATCCCCGGGCCGTGGGGCTCGCTGACGTAATCGACGCGGCCCAGCGAGGGAAGGAAGTCGTCGTACGGGTTTTCGGCGGTGATGCGACACTCCAGCGCCCAGCCGCTCAGGACGATCTCCTCCTGCCGTCGCGAGAGCCCCTCGCCAGCGGCGACGCGGATCTGCTCCGCCACCAGGTCCATGCCGCTTATCATCTCCGTCACCGGGTGCTCCACCTGTAGCCGGCTGTTTATCTCGAGAAAGTAGAAGTCGCCGCCCGCATCGAGCAGGAATTCGACCGTGCCCGCGTTGGCGTAGCCCGACGCCCGGGCGACGGTGACGGTGGCGCTGCACATGCTCTCGCGCTGGGACGGACTGAGAGCCGTCGACGGCGATTCCTCAACGAGTTTCTGATGGCGCCGCTGTATTGAACACTCGCGCTCCCCGAAGACGAGGACGTTGCCGGCGCCGTCGGCCACAAACTGCACCTCCACGTGACGCACCGGATCGAGCAGCTTTTCGATGTAGAGGTTGTGGTCGCCGAACGCGCTCGCCGCCTCGCTGCCGGCGATGCTCAGGGCCGCTTCCATGTCGCGCACGCCGTGCACGACGCGGATGCCCTTCCCCCCACCACCGGCGACCGCCTTTATGAGCACCGGATAGCCGAGCCGCTCCGCCGCCGTCAGCGCCTCAAGCGCCGTCCTCACGTTGTCCTCACCCGGCACTACGGGCACACCCGCGCTCGCCACCAGACGCCGCGCCGCCACTTTGTCGCCCATAATCCGCATCGTCTCGGAAGATGGCCCGATGAAGACGATGCCGTTCTCGTTGCACGCGTCGACAAAGGCGGCGTTCTCCGCAAGAAAGCCGTACCCGGGGTGGATGGCCTCGGCGCCGCACCTCCGCGCGATCTCGACGATGCGTTCGATGTTGAGGTAGCTCTCTTTCGGCGCGCCGGAACCCAGCAGGTACGCTTCGTCAGCGTAACGGACGTGGAGGGCCGCACGGTCGACGTCGGAGTAAACCGCGACGCAGGAGATGCCCATCTCACGGCAGGTGCGCATCACTCGTAAAGCGATCTCGCCACGGTTGGCGATAAGGAGCTTCTTGAACACCTTCACCCTCCCTGAAGGCGACCGCAGAACACCTTTCGTGGTGCCACGAACAACTCCTTCTTAACATACAAAGCCTCACCCTGACAAGGCGAAGCCGTCGCGGGGCCGCTCCGGTACAACACGAGAGATGCTTGCGCCAAACGTCGCTTCAGCAGACGAACGGTGCTTGCCCGCCTGCCGGCCGGGCAGGCTTGCGGCTGAACGACGCTTCAGCAGGAAGACCGGTTCCAACTCTGGCTGCGGGACTCCGTCCTGCAGCCGATAGATCGGGCCGGGCCCGACCCTCCCACTGCTGCGCCACTCGCCACCTCACCCGTTTATCCATTCCTATTCGGTGACTGGTTATCCGGCTCACCGACCGGCTGTCCCCTGTTTTGGTCTCGGTCCCTTCCCTGCTATACTCGCGAAGGCAACCAGGCCCCCGATAGAAAGGAGTTCCATGGAAGGCAAATGGTTCACGAAGAGCTACCGGCGCAACCTCGTCGACATGCACATCGACGATTGGGACGACAGCTTCCTCTCGAAACTCGACCCGCAGACCTACGTCGAGCTGCTGAAGACCGCCAACGTCAAGTCAGCTATGGTCTACGCCAACTCGCACGTCGGCTACTGCTACTGGCCGACGAAGACAGGGCAGATGCACCGGGGCCTGCGCGGCAGGGACGTACTGGGCGAAATCACCGACCTCTGCCATCGCGAAGGGATCGATGTGATCGCCTACTACAGCCTCATCTTCAACAACTGGGCCTACGACAATAACCCCTCCTGGCGCATCCTCGACGTCGACGGGAAGCCGTCCAGGGAGCGCGGCGGAAGGGCGGGCCGCTACGGCGTCTGCTGCCCCAACAACGTCGACTACAGGGCGTTTGTGACCGCGCAGGTCGAGGAGCTCCTCGCCGCCTACCGCTTCGAGGGCATCTTCTTCGACATGACGTTCTGGCCCGGTGTCTGCTATTGCCCCGCCTGCCGCGCCCGCTTCGAGTCCGAAGTCGGCGGCGACATGCCGGACGTCATCAACTGGGAAGACGACCGCTGGCTGACGTTCCAGAAGAAACGCGAGGAGTGGCTGGTGGAGTTCGCAGCCTTCGCCACCAACACCGCGCGGCGATGTCGGCCGGAAATAACGGTCGAGCACAACTCGGCGCCCCTCACCCAGAGCAGCGTCATCGGCACGACGCTGGCGCTGCGCGAGCACAACGACTACATCGGCGGCGACCTCTACGGCGGTTTCGCGCAGCAGTCCCTCATCTGCAAGCTGTACGACAGCATCACCCCCAACAAGCCGTTCGAGTTCATGACCTCCCGCTGCTACCCCAGCCTGCGCGACCACACTACGGCTAAGTCCAAAGAGATGCTGGAGGTCCACGCTTACCTGGCTATGGCCCACAACGGCGCCTTCTTCTTCATCGATGCCATCGACCCCGTCGGGACCCTGAACCCGCGCGTCTACGAGACGATGGGCGAGATATTCTCCCGTTCCCGCGAGTACGAGCCCTTCCTCGGCGGCGACCTCTGCCAGGACGTTGCCGTCTACTTCAGCCTCGACTCGAAGATGGACTTCGACGACAACGGCAAGCGGGTGACCGCCGCCGGCTGGAGGGTGCCCCACCTCGATGCGGCGTTAGGCGCGGCACGGAGCCTGCGCGAAGCCCATATCCCCTTCGGCGTCATCAGCAAGAACAACCTCGCCGACACGTCGAAGTACCGCGTCATCGTCCTCCCGGAGTTGCTGTTCCTCGATGATGAAGAGGCGCAGGCGCTGCGACGGTTCGTCGAAGACGGCGGCGGCCTGTACGCCAGCGGACGCGCCCCTTTGGCCCGCCTGGCCGACCTCTTCGGAGTCGAAACCGAGGGTGACACGGCGGAAAACGTGACCTACATGAGCCCGACTGAGAGCGGTCGCTCCCTTTTCCCCGGCATCGAGCCCGCATTCCCGCTGAGCATCTTCCGGCCGCAGGTGAAGGCGCGCGCCCACAACAGCGACGACGTCGCCGCCACCTTGACGCTGCCCTACACCGACCCCTCCGACGGCTCGCGCCTCGCATCGATCCATTCCAACCCGCCCGGCATCGCCACCGACTACGCCTCGCTCGTGCGGCGTCGCGCCGGCAAAGGCAGAGTGGCGTGGGCGGCGGCGCCCATCGAGGCAGCCGACCAGCCCCCCCACAAGCAGGCGTTTGTGCAGATCGTGCGCTCGCTGGCGGCACAGCCCTTCTCGTTCGACGCCGACGCGCCGCCTGCGGTCGAAGTAACGCTCTCTCACCAGCCGGAGCGGAAGCGCTACCTCGTCTCCCTGATAAACGAGCAGGAGCTGCTTCCGCCCGTCCCTGCCCACAACTTGAAGGTAAGGGTAAAGCTAGACGGCAAGACTCTCCAAAGGGCCGCCTTGCTGCCCGCGGAGCAGCCTCTTTCGTGGCGTCGCGAAGGCGACTACGCGGAGGTGGAGTTCCCCGAACTCAACATCTTCCACATGGCCCTCCTGGCATATGCATGAATGCGTTCCTCGCCGCGGAAGGCCGCCGTATAATCGAGGCGTTATGTTAAGCGCGACTTCCCGTCTTCGCCCACTCGTCCTGGCCGTCGCGGGCGCCCTCGCTCTTGGCCTGCTCGCCGGCTGCGGCAGCGAACAAGCGCTGCCTGTCCCCACCGGTGAACCAGCGGCCGCTACTCCCACTTCGCCACCCCGCTCCACCCCGACACCTCCTAGTGGCGCCCCCACTTCGACGCCCGCCCCGCAGGACCCGACACCGCTCGCGCCCATCCCGCCCGTCGCCAGACCGCCGCTGGACTTGTATTGCGGACAGGCAGCAGTCGAGGCGCGCATCGGCGACCAGACCCGGCGGGCTATCGCCCTCACCTTCGACGCGGGAGCCGACAGAGGCTACACGAGCGATATCCTCAACACGCTGGCCCAACAAGGCGTGACAGCCGCATTCGGCCTCACCGGCGTCTGGGCGGAACAAAACCCCGGCCTCGTGAGCGCAATCGCCGCCGGCGGCCACCTCATCATCAACCACTCGTACGGCCACCCCTCGTTCACTGGCTTCTCGACCGGCACGGCGCCGCTAACCCGCGACGAGCGGATCGACCAGCTACAGCACGCCGACGCCGTAATCCGCTCCATCACCGGCACAAGCACACGTCCCTATTTCCGCCCGCCCTTCGGCGACCTCGACCAGTCGGTGCTCTGCGATATCTACGCCGCCGGGTATACCTACGCCATCAACTGGACGATCGACAGCGGGGGCTGGGCAGGCGCCGGCGCCGGCGAGATCGCGCAGACGGTGCTTTCACGGGCTCGGCCGGGGGCAATCGTCATCATGCACGTGGGGTCGGAATCACAGGACGCCGCGGCGCTGCCGGAAGTGATCGCCGGGCTGCGCGCCGCCGGGTACGAGCTGGTGGCGCTGCCCGATCTGCTTCCCTGACGTCAGATCCTGCGCTTACCAGGGAGGCGGCTCGCCGAATATCAGCTCCGCCGCCTCGACGACGGCCCAGCGGCCTTCGCTCTCCTCCACCAGCAGCCAGGTATCGCCCTCCGAGAAAGCGAGGCCGATAGCGTAGATATCCCCATCCGACCGCTCTTCCCACAGGATGGAGCAGTACGAGCCGATGTCCTCGTCCAGGCTTATCATGTCGCAATCGCCGGCGTACTCGACCCCGCGCTCTGCCAGAAAGGCCCCTATTGCGTCTTCAGGCGAGGAATGGCCTGCAAGCGCCGGCATGGTCGCGGTCCGCGGAACGGTCGTGACAACGGTGGGTTCGACGCCGACGGTGGCGGTCGCACGATCGGCCACCGCGCTCTCGCCTCCCGCCCCACCGTCTCCCCGGCCGACCAGCGCGTAAGCGGCGGCGCCAAACACAATCGCTACCGATAGTACGAGCGCCCCACCGAGATACGGACGGAGCTTCCTCGATTGAACCCCTCGTTTCGATGTCCCACGCGTGAGCAACGTCGCCGCCAAACGCGCACCGCACGCCTCGCAGAAGACGGCGTCGGCCTCGTTCTCGGCGCCGCAGTCCGGGCAGTAACCCATGCGCTTCCTCCGTCAGGGGCCAAACGTGACCCCATGATGGAGCATCAGCACTCGGCAGGTCAACCGGTAACCATAACGGGCTGCAGGACGGAGTCCTGCACTCAATAGATCGTTCGGGAGTCTCCGTCTTGCTACCAGGCCAACGACGCGTTTGCGCCGTCACGCCAGAAGCACTGCGACACTCACCCCTACGACAGAAGCCGTCAGCAGCTTCAGCGCCCGCTCCTCCACCCCCAGCGCCCAGCCGCGGTCTATCGCTTCGATCCCGCCGTCCGCGTAGCGCACCGTGCCCTCGATGCCGCTCACCCTCCGCCGCACTGTGCGCACCCGATGGCTCAACGTTCTCTGAGCGAGGCTCAAGAAGAAAGCCGCCGCGGCACCGGCTAACGCTGCCGGCCCCACTTCTTCCGCATTGACCCAGTAGGATGTGACGAGCGGGAAGCTCCCCCACGACAGCGCGAACCACGCGTCGGAGTGAAATCTCCCGCCGAACCACTCCAGATTGTAGGCCGGTGCTATGAAAGCGCCGAAACATATGAATGCCAGGAGCCACGGCGTCACCAGCACGGCGCCCGCCATCCCCAGCCCGATTGCCCCGCAGAGGCCCAGCACCGCGATTGCCTTCAGCGCCTCCTCCGGAATGCGCGTCTTCAGCGGCCGCCCCGATAGCTCGTCGAGCGCGTGCGCCCCGAGGCCCATCGCCAGCAGAAACGCCGCCAGCGACGCCGCCAGCCGGTCCCAGTGCACATTCGGGGCAATGGCCGCCCCCAGCACGACGTAGCTCAGGTGCCACAACGTGTAAGGCAGATGGAACAGCGTCACATAATCACGCCACCCTCCCGGACTCAGCGCGTAGAAAGCGGGGCTCAACTCGCGCACCCGACCCAGCGCCATGGCATCCGTGGCCCGCTGCCAGCCCTTCATCATGCTCTCCTCCCCCATATCACTATCGCCCCGCCCAAAGACAGACGCCGCGCCTGCACGTCGACGAGTCCGCTCCTCGCCCACTCCTCCAGCAGGCGCTCCTCCGGCCACCGCTCATAGAAGCCGCGTATGCTGCGCCCCAGAAATCCGCTCGCCTCCTGCCAGGCCTTTGAATAAAGTCTGCCGCCCACAGGCAACAAGAGCCCCGTGTAGAGGCGCCACAGGGGATAGGCAAGCCCCGACGGCACGGCGAAATCGAGCGAGACCATCGTGCCCGCGGGCTTCAGCAGCCGAACGAGCGCGCGCAGGGTGCCCGGCACGTCGGAGACATAGCGGAGCAGATAGGCGAAGAGGAGTGCATCGAAGCTCTCGTCGCGGAAAGGCGCCGCTTCAGCGTCGCACTCCACCAGCTCGAGGCGCCTGCCCGTGCCGTCGCGACCCGCCCGCGCCTGTGCCTCCCGGAGCATCGCGCGCGTTATGTCCGCGCCCACTACGCGCAACCCCTCCATTCGCTCCAGCAGGTCGAAGGCGAGCGCGCCTGTCCCGGTGGCCACGTCCAGCACCCGCGTCTGTCTGTCGCGCCTCGTCAGACCGTCCGGATCCAGCCGCGACAGCATGAAGCGGCGCCAGCGCCTGTACTGAAAGAGGCTGAGCGTGAGCGCGGGCCGTTCGTAGTTGTGCGCGATCGGCGAGAAGAGGCGTCGCGGAACATGGGGGCCCGTCAGTTCCTTCATCGGCCCACTCATCTTGGGGTCTTGATCCATTCTAGCACGCCGCAGAGCGCCCGCTCCGGCCATTCAGTCAAAGACACGCCGTGGCGCTTCTGCTATTCTCAACAGTAGTGCCGTGATAGCAGGATGTCTGAGATGAAGAGTCTGCGGCTGCTCTTTCCCGCCCTCCTTCTCGCGGCCGTTGCTGCCATCCTGTCCGTCTCGTGCCGCGACGGCGGCGGCGACAACGGTAATGGCGAACCGGCAAACATCGTCACGAGGACGGTGGAACCGCCGCCGGGCGCGCCCCCGGTCACGAGTCCCGCAGGAGAAGGCCCCGAGGAGAACGCGTATCGGGTCGTCCGCGCCGTCGAATCGGCCAACTTCGGCCTGATGCTTGGCCTGGTCGCGATCCCGGACAGGGAGGGCGAAGCTGTCGTCCTGACGCAAGACGGCTTCATCTGGCGCGTCTCGCTCACCGATTCCTTCGCGCCGGACCTGTACGCCGACCTCTCTGATCGAGTCGGTAGAGAAGGCTTCGAGGACGGCCTGCTCGGCCTTGCCTTCTCCCTCAACTTCCCCACCGACAGGCAGGTCTTCGTCTACTACGTCTCCAGGGAACCCCGCCGCGACGTCCTGTCGCGGTTCACGGTGGGCGACATCCAGCTCGACCCCGACAGCGAGCAGGTACTGCTGGAAATCCCCGATCCCTTCACCAACCATAACGGCGGCCAGCTCGCGTTCGGCCCCGACGGCTACCTCTACCTCAGCCTCGGCGACGGCGGCGGCGCGAACGACCCCCTGGGCAACGGGCAGAACCTGGGGACATTGCTGGGGTCCATTATCCGCATTGAAGTGACGCCTGAAGGCTACTCCGTCCCCGACGACAACCCGTTCGTCGACGTAGAGGGCGCTCGCCCCGAAATCTACGCCTACGGCCTCAGGAATCCCTGGCGCTTCAGCTTCGACCGCTCCACGGGCGCGATCTGGGCGGGCGACGTCGGCCAATCGGCATGGGAGGAGATCGACTTCATTGTCGCCGGCGGCAACTACGGCTGGAGCCTAATGGAAGGCTTCGAGTGCTTCCAGACGCCCGCCTGCGACACGCAGGGGCTCGCCCTGCCTCGCGCCGCCTACGGCCACGATCTCGGCTGCTCGATTACCGGCGGCTACGTCTACAGGGGCGTCGCCATGCCCGAGCTCGCCGGCTGGTACGTCTTCGGCGACTATTGCAGCGGCCGCGTCTGGGCCCTTAATCCCGCCGACGACAGTAAGCCGGTGCTCCTCGTCGAGAGCGGGCTGCCCATCACCTCCTTCGCCGAGCTGCCCGACGGCGAGCTCCTGATAATCACCCAGGCCAACGCGATCTATCGTCTCCAGCCCAAATAACGTGACTGCTTGCCACAAGCCCGTCCCGCGTTCCATACTCCCAGCAAAGGTAACGGGAGGCAGACCTTGTCGAGACAACAGGCCGGCGATAAGGGGCGGGATCTGGTAGGGCGCGCCTTCAGACCCGAGGAAATGGTCCAGCACCAGGGGGGCTCCATCGTCAGCCGTCAGTTGGTTAGCGGCAGCGGCGGCAACGTCACGCTCTTTGCCTTCGATGCGAAAGAGGGTCTCTCCTCTCACACCACCCCCTTCACCGCCCTCGCCTACGTTCTTGAGGGGGAGGCGGAGATAACGGTCGCCGGCAACGCCGTCGTCTTGAAGCGGGGCGAGATGACCCTCCTCCCGGCGGACACGCCGCACTCTGTCTTGGCCCTTACGCCCTTTAAGATGGCCCTGATTATGATAAAATCCTGACGCACTCGTCCTGTCCCCGTCGCCGCCGGGTAGCGGTCTTTATTCAGAAGGAGGACGCCGACATGAAATCACACAGCCGGATACTGATCGTCCTGTTCGTTCTCATCGCGGCGTTTGCGTCGCAGCCCACGCTGGACTCGGTGGAGGCGGAAGACGGGTGGACCACGCTTGAGGTCGGAGGAGTGACCGCGCGCATCTACCGCGATGAGTGGGGCATCCCCCACATCTTCGCGTCCACCAACGCCGCCCTCTTCGAAGCGTACGGCTACACGGTGGCGCAGGACCGCCTCTGGCAGCTCGAGCTGCACCGGCGGGCAGCAACGGGAAAGCTCGCCGAGGTCTTCGGCCCGTCCTTCCTCGAAGCGGACGAGGAGGTTCGTCGCGACGGCTACACCGACGCCGAGCTCGACTATGTGCTCACTCAGGTCAGCGAAGAAGAACGTGTCATTTATACGGCCTACGTCAACGGCATCAACCGCTACATCAAGGAGGTCGTCCGCAAAGACCCCTCTAAGATGCCGTACGAGTTCCATTTCCTGGGCTTCTCGCCCGGCCTCTGGACGCTGCGCGACTCTGCCGCCTTTGGGGCCTTCATGGTGAGGCGGTTCGGCGAGATCGGCGGCGGCGAACTCAAGAACCAGGCGCTGCTGGACGAGCTCATCGCCAGGAACGGTGAAGCCGCAGGCTGGGCGATGTTCAACGACCTCCGCTGGACCAACGACCGCGATTCGCCGACCACCATTCCCGCGCCCGGCAGCCCGCAAATCGCCCCCGGCACAACGGCGTCAGCGCTGCCCGCCGGCCTGGAAGCGCAGCTTCGAGGCGTGGGCGCCGCCGTCGCGACGGACGGACTGGAGAGGGCGAAGGAGCTGTGGGCCTCGCTGGGCATCCCCACGAAGCTCGGCAGCTACGCCTGGGCCGTCCGGCCGAACAAGAGCGCCGAAGGCGCGGCGATGCTCTACGGCGGCCCTCAGATGGGGTTCGACACGCCCGCCGTCATCCACGAGGTGCAGCTCAAAGGCGGCAGCGGCTTTAACGTCACGGGCATGGCCTTCGCCGGCGTGCCGCCCGTCCTCATCGGCCGCAACGAGGACATCGCGTGGACCTCGACGACCGCCACCGGGGACAACGTGGACACGTACGTCGAGACGCTTTGCGGCCCGACATCTTACATGTTCAACGGCGTCTGCACGCCAATGGAAGCGCGGCAAGAAATCATCAAGATGAGGGTCAGCCTGCCCGGCGTCCCCCTCAAGACTACAGACGTGGCCTACGACGTCTACCGGACGGTGCACGGCCCCGTCATCGGCTTCGACCACGAGAAGGGCGTGGCGTTCAGCCAGAAGCGTGTCCACTGGATGCGCGAGTTCGAGAACACGCGTCCGTTCCTGATGTTCGGGCGCTCGCACACCCCGCAGCAGTTCGAGCAGGCGGCCAGACTAATCGTCACGGCGCACAACTTCATGTACGCTGACAACGAGGGCAACATCGCCTACTGGCAGACCGGCGAGGTGCCGTTGCGGCCCGCCGGCTACGACGCGCGCCTGCCCCTGCCCGGCACGGGGGAGGCCGAATGGCCCGGCGGCTTCCGCCCCATGCCCGTCTCGATCAACCCCCTTCAGGCCTGGCTCGCGAACTGGAACAACAAGCCCGCCGTCTGGTTCGACGACCCCGATGGTCAGCGCTTCGGCAAGCAGAACCGCGTGCTCGAAATCCAGGACAGGCTCGCGGGGCCGCAACTCATCTCGCTGGAGGACATGTTCGACATCCCGAAGGACATCGGGCGCGTGGAAACGATGGGGCGAGAGTCGCGCTTCCTGCTGCCGTACCTCATGCGCGCCCTCGATGCCGTGCCGTCGGCCCATCCGCTTGTCCCGCAGGCGCGGCAGGCGCTGGAACAGTGGGACGGCTCCGCCATCAGCGACGTTATCACCAGCAAGCAGTACCAGCTCGGACACGTGGTCTTCTGGGTGTGGCAGGACAAGATGAAACACGCCACCTTCGGTGACGAGATGGGTGGCGCGGTAAAATCTGTCGACGCCAACGTCTTGCTGCATGCCCTCGATGGCGGCGCGAGCGCGGTCCCGCCTCACTTCGACTACTTCAACGGCGCCGACCCCAATGTGCTGATGGTCCGCAGCCTCGAAGAAGCCCTCGATTCCATCGCGTACCTGTTCCAAACAAGCGACATGTCGCGCTGGTTCGTTCCGCGCGAAGAGACGGTATTCCGGCACCCGCTCGGCATCGAGTTCGGCCGCATCCCCCTGTCGAACCGGTCAACCTACGCGCAGGTCGTCGTCCTGAAGAAGCCGACGATCGAGGCCTACAACATCATCCCGCTCGGGCAGAGCTCGTTTGTTGCGCCCGACGGCACGTTGGGGCCGCACACCACCGACCAGCTCGATTTGTACCGCCTGTTCCAGTACAAGCCGATGCGTCTGTTCGTGAACCTTCGCCTCGAAGAATAACCCGCAGCGTCGCAGGCAAAGCGTGAAGGGGAGGGCGATAAGGCCCTCCCCTCGCTATTTAGGACGCGTGTAGCGCAGTCAATCAGCGGGCGGAGGCGGCGGTAGTAGAATGGAATTGAAGGACGGAGCGATGGGAGGAGAATAATGATGAACACGACACGACCGGCAGCGGCCGGCGAAACGTCAGGGAACCTGAAGCCCGATGAGGACATAGACGCTCTGATCGATCGTCTCCGTTCGGCAGACTACGCGACCCGGCTGGAGGCGCGCAGGCGGCTGACCGCTGCCGGGAGTGCGGCCGTGCCTGTGCTTATCGCCACGCTTCGGGAGCGCAACTGGCGCCTGCGCTGGGCGGCGGCCAAGGCCCTCTCCGAAATCCGCGACCCGCTGTCGGCGCCCGCCCTTGTCCACCGCCTGTGCGACCGCCGCTTCGGCGTCCGCTGGCTGGCCGGCACGGGGCTCATCGCGCTGGGCGAGCATGCCGTCGAGCCTGTGCTGCGCCAGTTGAGAAGACGTTCCTCCTCGACCTTTCTCAACGGCGCCGAGCGCGTACTGAAGGGAATAATAAGGCAAGGCGCCACTCCGGAGACTGAGGAGACGCTACGGCCCGTGATAGCGGCGCTGGAGGGCCTCGAGGCACATCTGACCTCCCCCATCGAGGCGAAGCGCGCGCTCGACCAGTTGGGCGAGCGGCGGAAGGGGCGTCAAGCCGCCTGAGCCCTGCAAACGGGCCGCCTCCGCCGGCAAACCACGCTCATGCACTCAACTGCCGTCGGAAGGTATGGCCTCCCTTGTCTCCGGGTCGAAGGCGTGCAGGTCTGATACGTCGAAGACGACCTGTATCTTGCGGCCGGCCCTCGCCTTCGTCCTCGGGTCGACGCGGGCCAGGAAGTTCTTCCCGTCGCTTATCAGGTGGAGGAACACCTCATTGCCCATCAGCTCGAGAACGTCTACCTCCGCCTCCACCGGCACCGGCTCGACGCCCGGGCGCGGGAATTCGGGGTCGTGTATGCTTTCCGGCCTGATGCCGACGATGAGCCGCTTGTCCACGAAAGGCGCAAGTGCGCGCGCTCTCGCGGGTGGCACCGGCATCTGGAAGGGGCCGGCATCGAGAAGCAGGTTATCAGGGCCGCGCTTCACAACAACGTGGAAGAAATTCATCGCCGGGCTGCCGATGAAGCCCGCGACGAACAGGTTCTTCGGGTGGTCGTACAGTTCCTGCGGCGCACCCACCTGCTGCAACACGCCGTCGTTGAGGACGGCGATGCGGGTCGCCATCGTCATCGCTTCCACCTGGTCGTGCGTCACGTAGACGAACGTCGTTTCCAGCCGCTCATGCAGCTTGCTGAGCTCGGCGCGCGTCTGCACACGCAGTTTGGCGTCGAGGTTCGAAAGCGGCTCGTCGAACAGGAATACCGCCGGATGCCGAACGATTGCCCGTCCCAGGGCCACCCGCTGCCGCTGCCCTCCCGAAAGCTGACGCGGCTTGCGCTTCAGCAGCTCCTCGATCCCCAGGATCTGCGCCGCTTCCCGCACCCGCCGGTCGATCTCGTCCTTGGGCACGTGGTGCAGCGAAAGACTGAACGCCATGTTGTCACGGACGGACATGTGCGGATAAAGGGCGTAAGACTGGAAGACCATCGCTATGTCGCGGTCTTTCGCCGCCACATCGTTTACCAGCCGGTCGCCGATGTAGACCTTGCCCTCCGTTATCTCGTCGAGCCCGGCAAGGAGCCGCAGCGTTGTCGATTTGCCGCAGCCGGAAGGCCCGACAAGCACCAGGAACTCCTTGTCCGGTATTTCGAGCACGAGGTCCTTGACAGCAACAACGTTCTCAAAGCGCTTGGTCACGTGATCGAAGGTTACGGATGCCATCGAAATGTCTCCCCAGGTGCGTCCAGATTCATTCTATCACCGCAGGCCCCAACCGGCTCTAGCCTTTCACCGCGCCGGCAAGAATGCCCTGCACGAAGTAACGTTGGAGCGCGAAGAAGATGACCAGCGGCAGGGCCATCGAAATGAACGCGGCCGCCGTCAGGAGCTGGTACTGCGAGCCAAACGAGCTCACGAGGTTCGTGATCGTGAGCGTCATGGGCGCGAGGTCTGCGCGTCCGAGAAGGATCAGCGCTACCAGCAGGTCGTTCCACACCCAGAGGAACTGGAAAATGGCCAGCGCCGCAATCGCAGGAACGGACAGAGGGATGATAATCCGGAAGAAGACGCCCACATCAGAGGCGCCGTCGAGGTAAGCGGACTCGATGAGATCGCGCGGCAGCGAGCCAAAGAAATTGCGTAACAGGAATATGGCGAACGGCAGCCCGTATGCCGTGTGCGCGACCCATATGCCGGGAAAACTGCTGACACCGAAGAGGTTGCCTCCAATCAGGGGCACCTGAGTGGTGATGGTTATATTCGTGTAGAGCCGCAGCACGGGGATGAGCGTCATCTGCAGCGGAACGACGAGAAGCGCCACCATCACCAGGAAAAGGATGTTCCTCCCCGGGAACCGCATCCAGGCGAACGCATAGGCGGCGAAAGCCGCCACCATGATTACAAGCACCGTCACCGGCGCCGAGATGATGAGACTGTTCGTAAACGCGCGCCCCATCCCCCG
Source organism: Dehalococcoidia bacterium (assembly GCA_030018455.1). Classification (NCBI taxonomy): domain Bacteria; kingdom Bacillati; phylum Chloroflexota; class Dehalococcoidia; species Dehalococcoidia bacterium. The sequence goes on along the minus strand of JASEFU010000004.1, from coordinate 108,011 downwards.
CTGTTCGAGCACGCGCTGGTAGTTCTGAAGCGTGAACTCGAAGGGCGACGTAACGGCATTCCACCACCCGTTCGCGGCAATAGCTATGGGGTCTCGGAAGGAGCTCACGAGCAGCGCTATGGTCGGGATACTCCATACCGCCATGAGCAGGACGATCGTGGCGTGCAGAGGGAGGCGGACGAATAAGCTGCGGACTTCGTGGCCCACCGCTCTGGGGATGCTTCTTGCTGCCCTGCGGTAGCCGGCCGGCATCTTCACTGCCTGCACTATCGTATCTCCTCCTGGAACTGGAACCGCCGGATGCTGATCAGCATGACGGGCACGACGAGCAACAAGAGGACGACGGCAAGGGCCGCTCCTACCCCGAAATTGCGCACCACGAAGGCCTCCTTGAAGAACAGCGTGGCCACCACATCGGTTTGAAAGCGACCGCCCGTCATCACCCAGATGAGGTCGAAGAGCTTGAGCGCGTTTATTACCAGGGTGGTGGCGACCACGGCGATGGTAGGCGAGAGGATGGGGACAATAACGCGCCAGAATATCTGCCACTCGTTCGCCCCATCGACGCGCGCAGCCTCCAGCACCTCCGTCGATATTCCCTTGAGCCCCGCCGACAGCACGACCATCGCGAAACCCGTCCACATCCATACGCCCACGGTAATGAGGGCGAAGTTGTTGAGCTGAATCGGCCCCGGCAGCGTTCGCGGCCCTTCCTGGATAAGCCAGTAATAGGGCGCGTTTGTGTTCTGCAGCCAGGCCGTCGCGTCTCCTCCCAGGCGCGTGATAAGGGCGTTCACGGTGCCGATGTTGGCGTTGAACTCATACATGAACCGCCATATCACGGCGGCGGCGACAAACGAAATCGCCATCGGGATAAATATCGCCGCCTTGGCGGCAGTCTCATAACGCACGCGGGACGTCAGCACAGCGATTACCAGGCCCAGGCTGACGGTAAGGGCCGTGAACAGCACCAGCCAGAGGAAGTTGTTTAGCAGCGCGGAATGCGTATCGGCGACGAACGGCAACGGGTTGCGAATAATGAAATCGTAATTGTCAAACCCAACGAAATCCTGGGAACGGGCGTCGAGGAGGCTCCGGCGAAAGGTGTCGATCGAGGGGTAAACAAGGTAGGTGCCCAGAAGCACGATTGCAGGAGCGAGCCACAGCCAGGGCGCCCACCAGCGTCGTCCGATCATCGTTCCATCCTTCCATGGAAGGGCAGCCTGTGTGCCAAGGCTGCCCTTCCGCGTTCGTTACTGTTCAGCTCCCTGCAAGCTGTTCTTTCTATTCCTACTGCCCCCGGCTCGCCTCAATGTTTTGCAGGATGCTGTCCAGGTCTGCCGGGTTGGCCAGGTACTGCGTCACACCCTGGAAGTAGGCCTGCTGGAAAGCGCCGCCAACCGCGTCATCAAGGTCGAAGCGGAACACTTCGGCGCCCGTGAGCTGCTCGGCCACGTTGCGCGACACCTCATCCGGGTATGCGCTGAGGTCAACTTCCGTGTTGACGGAAGTGAACCCGCCGCGCTCGATCCAGATGCTCTGGGCGTCCGCGCCAGCAAGGTACTCGAGGAAGGAACAGACGGTGGGGTTGGTGTTAAACGCGTAGACGATGTTCGCGCCACCAGTCACCGCTCCTCCCGGCCATGTGAAGAAATTGAAATCGCTTCCGGGCACGGCGTCCGGGAACTGGTCCTGAATGAAGCCGGCCGCAAAGCTGCCAAGGTACGTCATGGCGGCGCGCGGCGGCGTCTCGAACGGCGGGTACGTGGCGTCCTGGAAGTTTGTGGCGTTGATGCCTGCGCCGCCGCCTTGCACGACAAATCCCGGCGTCAGGGCGATCTCACCGAACATTTCCCAGGCCGACTTGACCCTGTCATCAGTGAACGGGATCGAGCCATCGATTATCCCGTCATATACACTCTCGCCCGACTCGTTGAGGATGATCTGCTGTATCCAGTCCGTCCCCGGCCAGCCGCTGGCCTCCGCGCTCTCCACACCGATCGACCAGGGAGCGACCGTGCCGCTATCCAGGATCTGGTTCGAAAGGCCCACGAGATCGCTGAAGCTGCTGTCCGCGCCCAGCGGCTCCCAACCGTTTTCGTCGAACAGAGTAGGGTTGTACCAGACCGTCGCCTTCGAGTCCGCTTTCATGAAAAAGCCGTAGAGCGTGCCGTCGACAGTTCCCAGGTCGAGGAACGCCTGCGGGTACTGGCTTCTGACCATCTCCTCAAGGCCCGGGCAACTCGAGAGCGGTTGCAGATCGCCCGCCCGGGCAAAGTCCTGGAACAGGCCGATTTCCGCGGGTATCGCGACATCGGGTGGGTTTCCGCCCTCCACGCGCAGCGTCAGGTCGGCGGTGATGTTGCGGGTGCCCGTGAACTCTACGTTGCCCCCGGTCTCCTGCTCCCAGGGCGCCACCATCGCCTCGAAGCTGGACAACTCTTCGCCGCCCCAGATGCCCAATACGTTGACCGTTCCCAGAGGCCCTCCCGCCCCCGGCGTGCCGGGTGTCTGTCCCGGAGGCGTCGGCGTCCCCTCTTCTTCCTCGCCGCCGCAAGCGACCGCGAGTGAGAGCGCGCCGACCAAAAGCACCGCCGGAATCAACCAGTGATACTTCGACCTAAACATGTTTCCTTCCTTTCACTACCCCTCCCGTTCTTGCGGCAAGCCGGAAACGAAGACTGCCCTCGCTGCCCACTCGCCGAGGCGTCCATGTGTGGGAGAGACCCTCCCTGGCTTCAACGTCTCTCCCGGCCACTTCTCCCGCGACGCCACCCGGAAACCCTTCCCGGGTTGGTCGCCGCTTCCAGTCCGAAAAGGTGACGCTCAGTTAATAGTGGACGAGCCGCGTGGAGCGCCTATGAATTCTGTCCAATGGAGCGTGAAGGAAACGTGAAAGTTGAAGAGAAAGGACGAGCAGCCGCCTATCGATTGTGTGACCGATTCGTGAACTGCCGCTCGCCGCGCCCGGCTCAGATGTCGGGGTGCGCAGCGGGGCGCTACGTCTTCGCAGCGACCTCGTCTTGCATGCGCGCGATTAGTTCAGTAAGCGACAGCGCCCCCAGCGTCTCGCCGCTGCGCAGCCGCACGTTCACTTCGCCCGAGCCGGCCTCGCGGTCGCCGACGACAAGCATGTACGGTATTTTCTGGAGCTGGGCGTCGCGGATTTTGGCGTTCATGCGCTCGTTGCGGTCGTCCACCTCCGCTCGCAGGCCCGCCGCTTCGAGCGCCGCCGCCACCTCCCGCGCGTACTCGACGTGCCGGTCGGCGATGGGAATGACGGCGGCCTGGACCGGCGCCAGCCACAGGGGGAACGAGCCCCCGTAGTGCTCAATAAGCACCCCCAGAAAGCGCTCCATCGAGCCGAGGAGAGCGTGGTGCACCATGTAGGGCCGGCGCTGACGGCCGTCGTCGCCGACGAACGTCAGGTCGAAGCGTTCCGGCAAGTTGAAATCGAACTGGACAGTCGTGCACTGCCACTCCCGGCCCAGCACGTCCCTGATCTTAATATCGATCTTGGGGCCGTAGAATACGCCGCCGCCCTCGTCTACCTCGTATGGCAGCTTCGCCGCATCGATGGCGCGACGCAGCGCTTCCTCGGCCATGTCCCAGTCCTCCAGCGTTCCCACGTACTTCTCGGGGCGCGTCGACAGGTAGACGCGGAAGTCCTGGAAGCCGAACGTGCGCAGGAGGAAGACGGCAAAGCTCACGCAGCGCAGGATCTCGGCCTCCATCTGATCGGGGCGACAGAAGATATGGGCGTCATCCTGAGTGAAGCCCCGGACGCGCAGTAGACCGTGCAGAACGCCGGAGCGCTCATAGCGATAGACCGTGCCAAGCTCGGCAAGGCGCATCGGCAGGTCGCGGTAACTGCGTATCTGGCTGCGGTAGATCTGTATGTGGAAGGGGCAGTTCATCGGCTTGATGTAGTAGTCCTGCCCGTCCACGTCCATGGGCGAATACATGCTCTCCTGGTAGAAGCCGAGGTGGCCGCTTGCCTCCCACAACGCCGCCTTGCCGATGTGAGGCGAATAGACGATCTCGTATCCCGCCCGATAGTGCTCGCGCCGCCAGAAGTCCTCTATTATCGTACGGATGCGTGCCCCCTTCGGGTGCCAGTAGACGAGGCCGGGGCCGTACTCCTCGTGGAAGCTGAACAGGTCGAGCTCGCGCCCCAGCCGGCGGTGGTCGCGCTGCGCCGCCTCTTCCACGCGCCGCAGGTAATCGTCGAGCTCCTCCTGCGTCTCGAACGCGGCGCCGTAGATGCGCTGGAGCATGGCGTTGCGCTCGTCGCCGCGCCAGTAAGCGCCCGCTATGCCCGTCAGCTTGAAGGCGCCGATCTCGCTCGTGCTCTTCACGTGAGGGCCGGCGCAAAGGTCGATGAAATCGCCATGCTTGTAGATGGTCACGCTCTCGCCCTCAATATCGTCGATCAGCTCCAGCTTGTACGGCTGCCCGGCGAAGATGCGCCGCGCCTCCTCCTTCGACACGCTCTCGCTCACGAACGGGCGGTCGGCGGCGATGCTCTCCCTCATCTTCTCCTCGATCGCCGTCAGATCGTCGGGCGTGAGGGCGCGCGGCAGATCGAAGTCGTAGTAAAAGCCGTTCTCGATGGGCGGCCCGATGGCGTACTTCGCTTCCGGGAAAAGCGAGAGGACCGCCTCCGCCATGACGTGCGACGCCGAGTGGCGCATCGTGACCACGCGTTCGTCTTTATCGCTCATCTCTGTCCCCCTGTCATTTCGGCCCAAACCGGCGAAAAGAAAAGCCCCCCGTCCGGGGACGGGAGGCGTGCCGTGGTTCCACCCCGATTCTCCCGACGACTCGTCGGGACTCGTTCGGCCGCTAACGGGTGCCTCCGGGGACGCCTACTCGCACCGCTTTCGACGTCCGGCTCGCAGGTGGTATTCGCGGCGTTTGGGCGGAGCGCTCGCACCGTTGCGCCCCTCTCTGGCGCCGTCCCGCCGCGACCGGCCGACGGGGCTCCCCGTCCGGCCCATCGCCCTGGTCTTCGCTTTTCTCTATGGTGGGCGATACTGGATTTGAACCAGTGACCTCTGCGATGTCAACGCAGCGCTCTAACCAACTGAGCTAATCGCCCGCGATGAGCATGATAGCAAATCGCCTATCGCCCGTCAACGCGACCCGCCGGTCTTCACGGCCCTCAGGCCCCGGAGCCGCCCACGCTCTCCTTGACAAGCGCCGCCTGCAAACTATGATAGGTGAGCAGGACGGTAGCATCGCACAGGAGGCGAGACGATGACAGTACACGGATACGTACTGGTGGACGCCGAGGTCGGCAAAGCGAAGTCGATAAGCGAGACTCTGGCCGGCTTCAAGCACCCGGACGCCAAAATCGTCGCGGTCGATACGGTGACTGGGCCGTACGACGTGATCATCCAGCTCGAAGCGGAAGACCTCGACCGGCTGGGCCGCTTCATCACTGAGGGCATCCAGCGCGTCGATGGCGTGCAGCGGACGACCACCTGCCTCGCCGTCCGCTACTAGCCGGCCGTCCGGAACAGCTCATAGGGCGGGCATCTTGCCTGCTCCCGAATGCGTTGCCTCCTCGGCGCTGTGGATTCACCATCCTTTGCTACCGGTCTCCTGTCCCTCTGAGATTCGCCTAAGTGTCCCACAACAACGATTCCTGTATCATTGAATGAGACCTCCTTAACGGAGCCCGCTTGATGATCAGCGTTGAAGAAGCGCTCGAACGTATCCTCGCCTCCGTGCGCGTCCTCGAGCCGGAGACGAAACCCCTGCTCGACGCCCTCGGCCAGGTGCTGGCGGAAGACGTCTTCTCCGACATCGACATCCCGCCGCTCGACAACAGCGCCATGGACGGCTACGCCGTCCGCGCCGCCGACACAGAGGGCGCCTCTCCTGACACGCCCGTCCGCCTGCGCGTCATCGGCGAGCTGGCCGCCGGCGGCCTGTTCGACGGCGAGGTCACGCCCGGCACCGCCGTGCGGATCATGACCGGCGCGCCCGTGCCCGCTGGGGCCGATGCCGTCGTCCCCTTCGAGGACACCGACGAGGCCGAGGGGCGCGCTTTCGGGGCGTTCGCCAAGTCGCTGGATTCGGTCGGCATACGCGCGGCTGTTAAGACAGAAGAAAATGTGCGAAGGGCGGGCGAGGATATTCGACGGGGCGCTCGCGTCCTGCCCAAAGGCACGCTTATCCGCGCCGCCGAGGCGGGCGTCCTGGCATCGCTGGGGCGCAGCGAGGTCAGCGTCATCCGCCGCCCCGTGGTTGCCGTGCTCGCCACCGGCGACGAGCTGGTGCCCCTGGGCGAGCCGCTCCTGCCCGGAAGAATACACGACAGCAACACCTACGCCCTCGCCGCCCTCGTCAGGGAGTGCGGCGGCATCCCCAGGGTGCTGGGCATCGCGCGGGACAACGTAGAGGACCTGACGGCGAAGATACGCAGCGGCCTTGACGCCGACATGTTGCTCACCTCGGCGGGCGTCTCCCGCGGCGATTACGACGTCGTGAAGGACGTCCTTGCCCGCGAGGGGGAGATCAACTTCTGGACGGTGCGCATGCGGCCCGGCAAGCCGCTCGCCTTCGGCGCGTTCGCTGCCGGCGACCGCCGCGTGCCCCATATCGGCTTTCCCGGCAACCCGGTCAGTTCGATGCTCTCGTTCGAGCTCTTCGCGCGGCCCGCCGTCTTCAAGATGATGGGCAGACAGGACTGGCAGCGGCCCACCATTCGCGCCGTGCTGGAAGACCGCATCACGAACAGAGACGGACGCCGCACCTTCGCCCGCGCGGTCGTCACGAAGAGAGAGGGCCGCTATTACGCTTCGCTCACCGGGCCGCAGGGCTCCGGCATACTGATGTCAATGGTCGTCGCCAACGGCCTCGTCGTCGTCCCCGAGGACGTGCGCGCGCTCGAGCCGGGCGACGAGGTCACGGTGATGATGCTGCACGGGTCGCACGAAGGCGACGTCTAGGAGGGAACGCCAATGGAGCCTGTCGTGTGCGTGGTCGCCCGCAACCGTGAGGACGCCCCTCCGGTCGTCGAAGCGCTGCTCAGGGAATTGACAGCAAAGGGACTGAAGCTGGCCACGATCGTCGAGGAAAAGCGGGACTTCGCGACGGAAGGGCTATCGGAGACGACGGCCCGCTATCAGACGGCGGGCTGCGACGCCGTGATCATGCGGGGGCCCCGGTCGGTCGCGTCGGTTCGGCGCCTGACGGATGAGCTGCCGCTTGACGCGCTCGTGTGGGAGATGCGCGATGAATACGACGTCATCCTGGCCGACGGCTTCCGGCACGCCAGCTACCCCAAGATCGAGATACGCAGGCCGGACGAAGAGCTTCTCTGCCACAAGAACGAGCTGCTTGCTGTCATCGGCGAGAGACCCGAGGAGATCGATATCCCATCGTTTGCTGCAAGCAACCTCGCGCCGCTTGCCGACCTGATCCGCCGACGCTTCATGACGTCCGAGGTCAGCGAAGACGCCGCACTGTTCATCGACGGCGTACGCCTACCCCTCCACCTGTTCGTGCGCAAGATGGTGGCGAGCACGATTCTGGGGATGGTGCGGGCGCTCAAGGGCGTCGAGGACCCAAAGAGCGTGGTCGTCGCGGTGAAGAGGCGACCGCCGGACGAGACCCAATACGGGGCGTCCACACGCTCCCATGTCCGTCCTGACTGAAGCGCGCAACAGATTGTAACGGAAGGACAACCCCGAAAGGAGAGAGCTGTGCCGTACCAGGACCTCATCTACGAGAAGAAGGATGGCGTTGCCATCTTGACGTTCAACCGCCCCGAGGCCATGAATGCGGGCACCGTTCAGAGTTACGCGGAAATGGGAGCGGCGGTCACAGAGGCGGCCGAGGACGAGGATGTGCGGGTTCTCATCGTCACCGGTGCAGGCAGAGCTTTTCACGCCGGTGACGATGTCAGGCAGATATTTCTGGGACAGGACCAGCAGGAGAGAGAGGCGCAATGGCGGATCCGGCGCGTCAAAGGCGTGATTACCTCGCCGCTGCCGCCGTTGCTCGCCTTTCCCAAGCCAACGGTCGCGGCGGTGAACGGCGCCGCCGTGGGCGAGGGCATGGAGATCGCTCTCTGCTGCGATATCCGTATCGCATCGGAGAACGCTCGCTTCGCCGAACTGTTTGTCCGGCGCGGCTTGGAGCCGGACTTCGCCGGGTTCTACCTCCTGTGGCGTATAGTGGGGCTCGGCCGCGCCTATGAGATCGCTCTCACCGGCGACTTCGTCGATGCTGCCCAGGCAGAGCGGATAGGGCTGGTAAACAAGGTCGTCGCGCCTGAGCGGTTGATGGACGAGGCGATGGCAATGGCGGAGAGGCTCAAGAAGGGGGCTCCCCTTTCGCAGATAGCCATCAAGCGCGGCATCGCGAAGAGCTTCTCAACTGAGTGGCGCACGATGGCGGAGTACCTCGATAGCATGGAGGCGCTTCTATATCAGACAGAAGACCACATCGAAGGGGCCCGTTCATTCGTTGAGCGCCGCGAGCCGCAATTCAAGGGACGCTAGAGCGCGGGCAGGGCAGTCCGCAAGAACCGGAGGCCTATAAGTCAGCGGGAGGACGTCCGCCCCCGAAGCGCGACACCGAAGACCGGCCGTCACCGTGTCTCCCCACGTCGGCGCGAAGAAGTCCTGCGCCACTTCGAAAGTCCGATAGCTGCCTGATTGATTCGGAGACCTTCTGCCCCGCGGGCCGAAGCCGACGGCAAGATCCCTAGTACGCCACGTCGAACGTCTGGTAGTTCCCTGATTCGTCCGACCACGACGCTTCGACCTCATCGACGCGCGCCATGTACGGCCCCCGGTGCAGATGGCGCAGCAGCTCTTCCAGCGCCGACGCCGGCCCCTCGGCGACGACCTCCACGCTCCGGCCGTCGTCTCCATTGCGCACGTAGCCGGCGAGCCCCAGTCCGCTCGCTCGCATCCAGACGAACTGCCGGAACCCGACCATCTGCACGAGCCCGCGCACGGTCGCCCGCAGCGTTCGCACTTGTTCTCTGTCCTGCTGCTCGCGCGTCATTCGCTTCCTGTTGCCGGCCCTGTCCTATCCGAGCACGGCGTCCAGCGCCTCCGCGACAAGCGACGCCGGCACGTCGCTGCGGAGCACCGGATGCCCAACGTCCGCCAGCAGCACCCAGCGGACGGACTCCCGCTCGACCTTCTTGTCCAGTTCCATCGCCCTGACGACACGTTCTGCTCGCAGGCCGGACGCCCTCACCGGCAGCCCGAAGCGCTCCAGCAGCGCCCGCTGCCGCTCGGCCAGCGCCGGCGGCGTCACGCCCAGCCTGCGCCCGATCTCGGCTGCAGCGACCATGCCCACCGAGACCGCCTCGCCGTGCAGCAGCGCCTCGTACTCCGACGCCGCCTCCAGCGCATGCCCGACGGTGTGGCCGTAGTTTAGGATCGTGCGCCGGCCCGTCGTCTCCCGCTCGTCCTCGCTCACGACCTGCGCCTTCAGCGCCATCGACCGCCGCACCACGTGGGCCGTCGCCTCCGGCTCGAGCGCCAGAAGACGTTCCCCCTGCCGCTCCAGCGCCTCGAGCAGCGCCGCGTCCATTATCAGCGCGTGCTTTATCACCTCCGCCCAGCCCGAGACGAGCTCCCGCCGCGGCAGCGTCGTCAGCAGCGACACGTCGGCGAAGACAAGGCGCGGCTGGTGGAACGCGCCGATGATGTTCTTCGCCTCACGGTGATTGACCGCCACTTTGCCGCCGATAGAGGCGTCGACCATCGCCAGGAGGCTCGTCGGCGCCTGCACCAGCGGCACCCCGCGCAGGTACGTGGCGGCCACGAAACCCGCCAGGTCGCCCACCATGCCGCCGCCGAACGCTACGATGGCGTCGCCCCGCTCCGCCCGCCGCGCCGCCAGCCAATCGTACAACATCGAAGCCGTGTCGAGCCCCTTGCTTGCCTCGCCGGCGGGCACGACGCACGAGTCGCACTTCAGCTTCGCTTCACGCAACGCCGTCTCCAGCGCCGCGCCGTGCAGTGCCCACACGTTGGAATCGCTGACCACGTGCGCTCTGCCGCCGAGGCCCGCCTCCTTCATCCGCTTGCCCAGGTCGGGCAGACTTCCCCACGCAGCGTATACGGGATAGCGAGCGGTCTCGGTGGCGACCCAGGCGGCGATCTCCGGCTGCGACGGTTCGCTCACTTCTCCTGCCGGGAGAACGAACCGGTCAGGGAGAAGCGAAGCGCCCGACAGCCGCTCCCACGCGCGCACGATCTCGTCGGCGACCGCTTCCGGCGACAACGTGTCGGTGTGGACGGTGTGGTCGGCCAGGGCATAAAGGGTCTGACGCAGCGCCTTGAGGTGCCGGATTCGCGCCAATGGATTCGCGCTCTTCAGCAGCGGCCGCTCTGAGCCTTCGACGCCTGCCTGCCGCATGCGGCGCAGCACCGTCTCCGGCCGCGCCTCCAGGCAAACGACGACGCCGCGCTCGCCCATCAGTCGCCGGTTAGCGTCGGCGAGGACTATGCCCCCGCCGGTCGCGACGACGACATCGCGCTCGCGGCAGACCTGCGCCAGCGCCTCGCTCTCGCGGCGCCGGAACCCGGACTCGCCCTCGTCAGCGAATATCTGCGCCACTGGCTTGCCCGCCGCCGCCTCGATCAGGTCGTCGAGGTCGAGCGCGCGCCAGCCCAGCGCCCGCGCGACGAGCGGCGCCACCAGCGACTTTCCCGTGAATGAGAAGCCGGTAAGGAGGATGCGGCGCGGCGTCTCAGTCATGGCCTCCCTGCCGAGGACCGACACTCCCGATGTAGGCGCGGTAGTTGCGCAGAGTCTCGTCCATGTGGTCGCCGCCGAACTTCTCGAGAACCGCGCCGGCGAGAACGATGGCGGCCATCGCCTCGGCGATGACGCCCGCCGCCGGCACAACGCACACGTCGGCGCGCTCGTAGTGGGCCTCGACCGGCTCGCCCGTGACCAGGTCGAGCGACTGCGGGGCTTTGGGCAGCGTCGATATCGGTTTCAGCGCCGCGCGAAGGACTATCGTCTCGCCGTTGCTTATGCCGCCTTCGATGCCGCCCGCCCGGTTGGTCGCGCGGCGCCAGGGCCGGCCCGCCCACTCTTCGACGGGGAGGAATAGATCGTGGGCCTGCGAGCCCGGCGTCTCCGCCACCCGGGAGCCCTCGCCCACTTCGACGCCCTTGACCGACGGGACGCTCATCAGCGCCTGCGCGAGCAGTCCATCGAGACGGCGGTCCCAGTGGACGTGGCTCCCCAGCCCGATGGGGACGCCGCTCGCGCGGACCTCCGTCACGCCGCCTAGGCTGTCGCCGTTCTCGCGCGCTTGGTCGATGGCGGCGGCCATGCGCTTTTCAGCGGCGGCGTCAGCGCAACGCAGCGGCGACGCCTCGACCTTCTGCCAGTCCGGATCGCTTTCGATCTTCGCCTGAATGCCGCCGATGGCGACCGTGTGGCTGTTAATCGATACCCCGATCTCTTCCAGCAGGCGGCGGGCGACAGCGCCCACAGCCACGCGCGCGGCTGTCTCGCGGGCGCTCGCGCGCTCCAACACCGAGCGGACGTCGTCGTGGCCGTACTTCATCGCCCCCGCGACGTCGGCGTGGCCGGGACGCAGACGCGTCACCTTCTCGACCGGCACGTCGGCGGGCTCGATGGACATCGTCTTGCGCCAGTTCTCCCAATCGCGGTTGCGGACTATCAGCGTGATGGGGCTGCCAAGGGTGAGGCCGTGGCGCACGCCGGAGAGGATTTCGGCGCGGTCCTCTTCGATCTGCTGGCGGGCGCCGCGACCGTAGCCGCCCTGGCGACGCCGCAGGTCGCGCGCTATGTATTCCTCCGAAAGCGCCAGCCCCGCCGGTACCCCTTCGACGATGGCGGACAGCGCCCTGCCGTGCGATTCACCGCCGGTGAGAAAACGGAAGGTTCCCATCACTCCGTCCTACCGTCCTCCCTTTGTCATTTCGCGCCTTCGGTCACACTCCCCGCCTGGCAACGCCCTGAATGCTCCGCGTTAGTGCCCTATCGAGGCGTCGGCGAGGTCGCCGTAACATGAGCGCCTGTCTTCCCACCCACCCGCCCGCTAGGCGTCCTGAAGAATCTGGGGGACACCCCCAGACCCCCGCCTGAGGGGGCATGCCCCCTCAGGACTCCCCCATCACCGTGCTTTCTGCGCAGGAAGACTGTTGGCGTGAAACCTCATAAATGGCCCTTCTCAGATACTGCAAGTGCGCGGCGGCCCTCGTCAAGCATCTCGCGCTCCGGCGCCTCGAGGCCCGTCCACAGCTTGAAGGAGGCCGCCGCCTGGTAGACCAGCATCGCCAGCCCGCCCGCCGCGCGCGCGCCTCGCGCCGCCGCCGCTTCCATCAAAGGGGTGGCGGCTGGATTGTACACCAGGTCGAACACCAGCGAGCCCGGCGGAATGAGCGACACATCGACCGGCACGTCGCGCTCGACGGGGCTGTGGCGCATGCCGAGCGGCGTGCAGTTGATCAGCAAGTCGCACGAGCGCACCGCTTTCGACAGGGCGTCACCGGCTGGTTCGACGGCGGTCGCCGCAACCAACGCTGAGAGCCGCGAAGCAAGCGCCTGCGCCCGGCCCGGGATCACGTCCGTCAGCACGATCTCACCCGCTCCCGCCTCCGCCAGCGCGACGCCGACGGCTCTCGCCGCTCCGCCAGCGCCCAGCAGCACCGCGCGCCGACCTCGGGGCTCGAACCCTGTCTCCTCCAGCGCCCGCCGGAAGCCTTCGACATCCGTATTATGACCTTCAAGCCGGCCGCCGCGATTAACGATCGTGTTTATCGCCTCCGTTTTCCGCGCCGTCTCCCCCAGCGAGTCGACAAACGGGACCACTGCCTCTTTGTAGGGTACCGTCACGTTCGCGCCCAGACAGCCGTCTGCCCGCAGCGAACGCACCCGCGCTTCGAGGGCATCGGGCGCCGTGTCCCACAGCTCGTAAGCGGCATCGAGACCGTGCCGCGCGAATGCCACCGCGTGGATCTGCGGCGACAGCGAGTGTGCGAGAGAAAGACCGATGAGTCCCACCGACTTCACAGCGATGACCCCTTACCGCACGTACTCTTCGACGTTGCGAAGATGCTCGTCGAGCGTCTCCGCGAACACGTGACTGCCGTCGTCCCGCGCGACGAAGAAGAGGTAGTTCGTGCGCGCCGGCCGCACGACGGCCCGGATCGAGTCCAGCCCCGGGCTGGCAATCGGCCCCGGCGGCAGGCCGACGTACTTGTAGGTATTGTAGGGCGACTCGACCTCGAGGTCGGCAAACGACAGCTCCTTCTTCCAGAAGCCGTAGCGCTGGACGTTCTCCTTGTCGGATGCGAGAGCGTACTGGACGGTGGGGTCGGCCTGGAGCGCCAGTCCCACCTTCAGACGGTTGAGGTAGACGCTCGCGATGAGCGGCCGCTCTTCCGGCTTCCTCGCTTCGCGCTCGACAATCGACGCCAGCGTTATCACTTCGTGCAGGTCGAGTTCGCTCGCCGCGATCTCCGCCACGATCTCCGGGACCACCTGCTTCTGGAACGCCTCCAGCATCTGTCCGATCACCTTTTCGGCAGTCGGGTTTCGGGAGAAGCCGTAAGTGGCGGGAAAGAGATAGCCTTCCAGCGTCGCGCCTTCCGGCCGTCCGGAGAGGAAGGCGAAGGCGTAGGCGTCATCCGCTGCGGCGAGGAAATCGGCGGCGGATACCACGCCCTTCTCTTCAAGAAGGGCCGCCACTTCTTCCAGGCGCAATCCCTCCGGCACCGTCACCACGTTGGGCGCCGTCACCCCCTGGTGGATGCGGTCGATCACCACCAGCACCGGCATGTTCGTGTCGAACTCGTACTCGCCGGCCTGCAACTCGTCCTCAATGTCCATAAAAGCGACGAGCACGCGGAAAAGACGCGCGCTGCTGATCACTCCCTCCTTCTCGAGCGCTTCCGCCATCTCCCTGGCGCCATCGCCCTCCTCGATGACGACGACCACCGGTTCCGACATCTGCGCCCTCGGCCCCAGGAACTCGCCGGCCGGCGCTCCGGGGACGGTGTTGGGAGCAACGGCCACGGCGAAGGCCAGCGCGCCCGTGGCGGCGATGGCGAGAAAGGCGACCGTGGCGGGCAGGAATCGCGACATGTTCACTCCGATGAGGCGGCTTCCCGGCCGCTATCGAGATAGCCCTGGAGGATGATGGCGGCCGCGAGGGCATCCGGCGCCCCTTTCTCGCGTCTGTGCTGCGGCCGGTCGCGTCTGAGAAGCCGCTCCGCCTGCGCCGTCGACAGCCTCTCGTCCCAGAGCCGGACGCGCAGTCCCACGCTCTCGAGACGTGCGGCGAACTCGCGCGCCCGCCGAGCCTGCTCCCTCTCCACGCCATCGAGCGAGACCGGCAGTCCCACCACCGCTTCGCCCGCGTCCTCCGATGCGGCGAGCCGCGCTATCTCAGCGACGTCGTCCTCGGGGGAGCGCCTCTCCAGCGCCGTCAGCGGGACGGCGAATCTGTTGTTGGGGTCGCTTATCGCTATACCGATGCGCTTATCTCCCACGTCGAGGCCGAGCACGCGCATCTCCTAAGAGCCCTTGACGCCTTTCAGACCGTCGACGGCCAGCTTTCGGGCGAGCTTCAGCGCTTCGTCCAACCGTCCGGCGTCCCTGCCGCCGGCCTGCGCCATCCCCGGCCGGCCGCCGCCGCCCCCGCCGGTGACCTGCGCCACTTTGCTGATGAGCTCGCCCGCATGCAGCCCCCGCTCCGTCAGGTCGGCGGTGACGACGGCAAGGAAGCTGGGCCTACCGTTCGCGACTGTTCCCAGGACGATGACGGCGCTCCGCAGATGGTCGCGCAACCAGTCGCCCATCTCGCGCAAGGCCTCCGGGCTCGTCACCGGCACCCTAGCGGCGACGACGGCGCTGGCGTCGACGCGCTCCGCCTGATCGGCGAGCAGCTCCGCGCTGCGCCGTCCCAGCTCCCGTTCGAGAGCGCGGACGCGCCGCCCCAGCGACTCCGTCTCGCCCAGCAGCGACTCGACGCGCTGCTCCAGCTCAGCCGCCCCACCGCTGACGCCCAGGCGCGCGCTCAGCCGGTTGAGGGCGGCGATACGCTCGCGCACGTACTCGTCGGCGCCGCGCCCCGTGAGCGCTTCGATGCGCCTCATGCCCGCGCCGATGCTCTCCTCACCCACGATGATGAAGCTGCCGATCTGGCCCGTGGAGTCGACATGCGTGCCGCCGCACAACTCGGCGCTGTAGCGGCCGTTATCGATCTCCGGCACTTCGATGACGCGCACCTCGGCGGCGTACTTCTCGCCGAAGAGAGCGATCACCCCTGCCTTCATCGCCTCTTCGTAGGAGGTCCACGTCTTACGCACGGGCGCGTCCTCGCGTATCTTCTCGTTCACTAGCGACTCGATGGCGGCGACCTCTTCCGGCTTCAGCGGCTCAATGTGGGTGTAGTCGAAGCGCAACCTGTCGGGGGCGACGAGCGAGCCCGCCTGACGGGCGTGGGGGCCCACCACCCGGCGGAGGGCGGCGTGCAGAAGGTGCGTCGCCGTGTGGTTGCGCATAGTGTCCCAGCGCTTCGCGGCGTCGACCTGCGCCACGACGTCGTCGTTGACGGCGATACGCCCCTCGATCACGCGGCCGCGTTGGAGGACGAGCCCGCCCTCCGTGCGCTGCGTGTCCTCGACGCGGAAGCGGCCATGAGCGCCCGCTATCTCGCCGGTGTCGCCCACCTGGCCGCCGGCCTCGGCGTAGAACGGCGTCTCATGGAGCACCAGCTCCGCCTCCTCACCTTCCGCGACGCTATCCACCATTGCGCCGCCCGATACGATGCCGAGGACGCTGGTCTCGTGGCGCATCGTCTCGTAGCCCACGAAGCGGGTGCGCGCCTGAGCGAGGGCGGCGTAGGCCTCTGCCATCTCCGCTTCCGTGGCGCGGAAGCGTCCGGCGGCGCGGGCGCGCTCTCGCTGCGCCTCCATCTCCCGCTCAAACCCCTCCTCGTCGACGGCAAAGCCGCGCTCGGCCGCCAGTTCCACTGTCAGCTCGAGCGGAAAGCCGTAAGTGTCATAGAGGTAGAACGCGTGAACGCCGGGGAGCCTGCTTTCCTTACCTGTACCGAGGCCGGTCAAGAACGCGGTTAGCTGCGCCTCTCCCTGAACGAGCGTATTCTGAAACTTCTCCTCCTCCAGCGACACGATTCGGGTCACAAGTTCCTTGTTCTCTTCCAGCTCGGGGTATTGAGGGCTGTAGTGCCGAACGACGGCATCGGCGGTGGAAGCGAGGAACGGCCGCGTCAGCCCGAGCCGTCGCCCGTACGCAATCGCCCGGCGCAGGATGCGGCGCAACACGTATCCGCGGCCTTCGTTTCCGGGCATGACGCCGTCCGCGAGCAAGAACGTCACCGCGCGCGCGTGCTCGGCGATTATTCGCTTGCTGCGCGCGACTGGCACCCCCGATGGGCTCTCCTCGCCGCTCATCCCCGTCCTGCGGCCGTCATGGTCCGGACCCATGCCCGATATTTCCTCGATGAGTTCGATAAGCGGACGGAAGAGGTCGGTCTCATACACGGTGCGTACGCCTTGAAGGACGCTCGCCCAGCGCTCCAGCCCCGCGCCCGTGTCGATGTTCCTCTGCGGCAACTCGGTCCGCGAGCCGTCCTCGTTCTGGTAGTACATCGTGAACACGAGGTTCCACAGCTCGGTAAAGCGCCCGCAGCCGATCTGCGGATGGCACGTCCCCGCCTCGCACTCGGGGCAGCCCGGCGTCGGGCCGTAATCGTAGTGGATCTCGGAGCAGGGGCCGCAGGGCCCGACGTCGCCGGAGAACCAGAAGTTGTCCTCCTCGCCGTAGCGCCGGATGCGCTCCAGCGGCACACCCAGGTCTCGCCAGTACGCCTCGGACTCGTCGTCGTCTAGGTAGACGCTGACCCAAAGCTTCTCGTGCGGAAGCCCGACGCCCTCGTCGCCATCGGTCACGAGCTGCCAGGCCCACTCTATCGATTCCTTCTTGAAGTAGTCGCCCACACTGAAGTTGCCGAGCATCTCGAAGAACGTCAGGTGGGTCGCGTCGCCCACGCTGTCGATGTCGCTGGTGCGGAAGCACTTCTGGACGGTGACCATGCGCCGGGCAGGAGGCTCGGCCAGTCCCATGAAGTAAGGCTTGAACTGCACCATGCCAGCGGTGGTGAAGAGCAGCGTCGGGTCGCCGTGGGGGACAAGCGACGAACTGGGTATGGGCTTGTGCCCCCGCTTCTCGAAGAACTCTACGAATTTGCGACGGATCTGCTGGCTATCCATATCGATCTACAAGTCTAACAGATATCGACGCCCTGACACTATTCGACAGCTCCTACCCGCAATGAGGCGCAGCTTTGCGCGAATTGTATTGGCCGCGTCGCGGGGGTGTCAATTACTGACAGCCCTCCGCTGTATGCCACCTCGCGAGCGGAGGCACCGGCGGCGCCTGTGGGGCGATTTCGATCCACAGGAGCTTTCGCTCGACGGCCGCCGCCTGATCGCGCTTGCGGAGAAGGCGCCGCCACTTGACAGGCCGGTACGCGCGTCGATACTATTCTTAGATGGATGTTCCCTGAGACAAGAGTCGGAGGGCGTCCGGCCGGAGGACTTCCGGCGAAGAGGGAGCCTATCCCTTCCGTGAACGAAGACGACCCATCTGAAGGCGGCGACGGCACTCATAAACGGGCCGATGCCGTCGCAACATCGGCGGTACGACGTGTCGAAGACATGGTCGGCGACCGCTTTTTTCTTGCCCCCACTGCACATCAGGAGTAGGAGGCGATGAAGGCTGTCCGGCGTCGGTCTTCGTCGCCTTACGTTTTGAAATGCGTAACAGCAACTGGGTGACCGTCATCCTCGCCGCCGGCCTCGGCAAGCGGATGAAATCGAAGGTGCCGAAGGCGCTGCACTCGATAGCCGGCAAGCCGATGGTGCGGTACGTGCTCGAGGCCGCCCGCACTGCCGCCGGCGACGATGCGCATTGCGTCGTGGTCGTCGGGCACGGCGCCGACCAGGTGAAAGCGGCGCTCGGCGACGGGATCGACTACGCACACCAGGCGGAGCAATTGGGCACCGGCCACGCCCTCGCGCAGGCGCAACCCCTCGCATCGGCGGCCGAAAACGTGCTCGTGCTGAACGGCGATATCCCGCTCATTACGCCGTCCACCATCTCTAACCTGATGCGACGCCACGTGGAAGAGCAGGCCGACCTGACATTCCTCACCGCTCGGCCGTTAGACCCTAGCGGCCTGGGACGCGTGGTCCGCGACGACGAGGGACACGTCACCCGCATCGTCGAGGAAGCGGAGTCGCAAAGCCTTGCCGCCAGCGACGTCGAGGTGAACGCCGGTGTCTACTGTTTTCGCAGCGAATGGCTCTGGCCGCGCCTCGGCCGCCTGCCGAAAAGCGCCGTCGGCGAGTATTATCTGACGGACCTCGTGGGCATGGCCATCGCTGAGAGGTCGAAGGTGGCAACGGTGCAAACGGACGAACCGCAAGAGGCGATGGGGATAAATGACCGCTCGCAGCTCGCCCGCGCCGAAGCCGTCGTGCGCGAGCGCATCCGGCAGCGTCACATGCTGGCGGGCGTGACGATCGTCGACCCCGCGACCGCATACATCGATGACGGGGTCGCGATAGAAACGGACGTCATCATCTATCCCAACACGATTCTCGCCGGCGACACGCGCATCGGGCCCGACTGCACGGTCGGCCCTAACAGCCGCCTGGTTGACGCCGCCCTCGGTGCGCGCTGCCGCGTCACCGAATCGGTGGTCGAAGGCGCCACGCTTGAGGACGATGTCGATATCGGGCCGTTCAGCCACCTCCGCCCGGGCTCGTATATCTGCCGGGGAGCGCACATCGGCAACTTCGTGGAAGTGAAGAACTCGCGCATCGGCGCCAATACCAAGATCGGCCACTTCAGCTACATCGGCGACGCCGAGGTGGGCGCAGGTGTGAATATCGGCGCGGGCACGATCACCTGCAACTACGACGGACGCGTGAAGAGCCGCACCGTCATCGGCGACGGCGCCTTCATCGGCAGCGACACGATGCTCGTCGCGCCCGTGAAGGTGGGCGCGAACGCCCGCACGGGCGCGGGCTCGGTCGTCAACCGGAACGTGCCCGCCGGCGAACTCGTGGTGGGCGCGCCCGCGAGGATAAGCAGGAAGGTCAGGAGCAAGTAGACTTGGAAGCTGACTTATGGGTCGGCCTCGTGCTGCTTATCGCCGCGCTGGCGCTGCTCGTGCTGGTGACGGCGGCGGAGGCCGGCGTCGTGTCGATTAGCCGCTCGCGTGTCCGCTCGGCGGCCGGCAAAGGCAGGGCCGACGCCCTCGAAGCCTACCTGAACGACAGGCGCGCCGTCCTCGAATCGCTGGCCGTCGCCCGCGACGTCGCGCTGGTCGCCAGCATCGCCATCGGCGTCTTCCTGGTCCTCCGCGAGACAGGCCACACCTGGGCCGCCCTCGCCGTGACCGCTTTCGGCGCGCTGCTCGTCTTGGCGCTGTTGCAGGCTCTCCCCCGCCTGCTCGTGACCGCAAGCCCCGAGCGCTGGAGCCTCCGGCTGGCGCCGCTGGCGCGTGCGCTGAAGGTCGCCTTCGCCGTCCCCGCCTGGCTGTTGCGGCTGCCGGGGAGAGCGCTGATGCGACTCCTCAGACGGGAGCCGGAGGCGGCCGAGGAGGTCTCCGAGAGCGAGGAGATCGTGCGCATGATGGAGATCGAGGAGGGCAACGGCCCCATCGAGGAGCCTGAGCGCCGCATGATCCGCGCCATCATTAACCTGGAAGAAACGAGCGTCCATGAGATCATGGTGCCCCGTATAGACATCGCGGCCGTGCCCACCGACGCGACCCTTGAGGACGCGACCCAGATCATCATGGAGAAAGGGTTCAGCCGCGTTCCCCTCTACGAGGAGACCATCGATAACGTCGTCGGCGTGCTCTACGCCAAGGACATTATGAAGTTCCTCGCTTCCGGCGGCACGGACCGCTCCGCCCCCAACCTGCGCGACCTGGCGCGGCCGCCCTTCTTCGTGCCCGAGTCGAAGAAGGTCGACGAGCTTCTCGCCGATATGCGCGCGAACCGCGTCCACATGGGCATCGTCGTCGACGAGTACGGCGGGACGGCGGGCCTCGTCACCATCGAGGACCTGCTGGAAGAGATCGTGGGCGAGATCGAGGACGAGTACGACCGCGAGGAGCCGACGGTCGAGAAAATCGACGAGAACGAGCTGGTGGTCGATGCCCGCGTGGGCATCGACGACCTGAACGAGCTGCTGGGGCTGGAAATTGAGGGCGAGGACTTCGACACGGTGGGCGGCTTCGTCTACCACCACCTGGGGAAGATACCGATCGTCGGCGAAGAGGTGCAGGCCGACGGCGTGCGGCTGAAAGTGTTGTCGGTGGCGGGCCGCCGCATCAAGAAGGTACAGGTGCGGAAAGAGGAGCCGCCGCCCTCAAACGACAACAACCCGAAGCACAGTTAGGCGGCCTGGTCTGGCTTAGTCACCGCCGCCCGAAGTGCAACGCGCCGATCCCAATCACCGCGAACGCGGCACTCAACCCCACAGCCAGCGCCGCCCATGTCCCCGCTGTCGGGCCAGAACCTTGGCTCGACGTGGCAAAGTCCGCAACGAGGCCGGCCGGTGGGAGCCTGACCGTTCCGCCAACACCTGATGGCGTCGCGTGGGGCGTAGGCGTCGGGCCGGGCGTTGCCGTGGGTTTCGGTGTCGGCGTAGCGGTGGGCGTCGGCGGCGGAGCGCAGGGAGGATCGCCCTCGCGCACGTAGTCGGTGAATTCGACTGATATCCGGTCGTGCGAGGACTCCCAGTTGGGCACGTTCACCACCTGCATGTGGCCCTCGTCGCCCCGCGGCGCATTCGCCAGACAGATCGTCCCGTTGGGCGGCGTAGTCGCGGGCATGACGATATCCACGCCGGTCTGGAACGGCAGCGCAAAGAAGAACTCGTCCGGCGCGCTGAGGTCGGTCACGCCGTCGGAATTATTGTCGAAGGCGTGGATCACGATGGGACGGTGCGAGATCGGGCATGTCGCCGCGTTGATGACGTTTGTCCCGTTGATTTCGAGGATGTCGTTTTCTCCGCCCGGATCGTCGCCCCACCATTCCTTGTACCTGAGAATGGCAATCGTCGCATGATTCGGGCCGGGCTCCTCCTGCGCCGAGATGGGCGAATCAGGCGGCAGCGAGAGCAGGCGGATGAGGTAGTTGCTGCGGATGAACCGCTGGAAATAGAAATGGTGGTCCATGGCGTACTCGCGCCTCAGGACCATCTCGTAGTACTTCGAGCCATCGGCCGCGAACGGGCCGAACGCTCCATCGGCCCCCAGCACGTACGTGGCCTGCGGGCTGCCGCCGATGCGCGCGCCGGTCGTGCCGTCTACCTCCCAGATTTCCAGGGTGGCCCCATCCCATCCGCTGTTGAGAGGGAAGTTTACCGCCCGCCCGGCCAGCTCAACGTTTGCCTCAGGCAGTATATCCAACGTCGTGGGCGAGTGGCCGGTGAGAAACTCATATTGCGCTGCGAACGATTCGGGTGAGGTCACGGCCTCCGTATGCGTCTGGTTGGGCAGGTAGACGTTAGTCGCTCCCACTATTTGACGCGTAGGGTCTCCCATTCCCCAGATCGCCAGCGTGGGCACGCCTCCCGGCAGCGCGTCGGCGGTCCGGCCATCCAGGTTCACGTATTTGCACACCCGCGCCGCCCGTTCGGGCGCGCTGTTCAAGTAGTCCAGCATCACCGTCGTGCCCAGCGAGTGCGCCGCGATGTGCACGCAGTCGGCGTCGAATTTCGTGCGCACACTATCGATATAGGCGTCCAGAAGCGGCCTCATGACCTCCGGAGACGAGTCCAGTGAATTGTAGTCGAAGGCGCTGATGTGATCGGCGGGGTAGCCGTTGCTGGCGAAGCGCATCGCCTGTGACTGGTACTGCGCCCCCGAGCCCACAAAGCCGTGGACGAAGACGATGGGAACGAACTCCGCGTCCGCGTTCGCGGGTTGCGGCGCCGTGGAGGCCAACGCGGTCCCCAACAACGCAAAGACGCCGATTATGACGGCCAGCGCGAGCGCTTTCAGCCTGCCTGCCAAGAGTCCCATGACTTACTCCTTTTCCTAACGCGGGGTGCAGTTATGCCACGCTCAACAGCCGGGCGGATCGCAAACAGCGGCGCCCGCTCCGGGTTGCGTCGAAGGCGACCGCCGGGGCACAAATAGCAGACCGACGGCCGCGGCCGGGAGGCGCAGCGAACACCCTTCACGTCCCGCACCCTCTTATGCTGCGGCGGGGATATCAGGGAAAGACCACCAGTGCCGCCATTATACTTTCGCTCACGTTCTTGTCAAGCGGCCCAGCCAGGCCCGACTCGCCTCGGATCGTCCGTCGCATCTCGTTGTCCCGCGCGAAACCTCTGTGCTAGAATGCCCGCCGATGGCGAGCGACGACGCCGATCTCAAGTACTGGGTCGCACTCGGACGCGTCCCCCGCATCGGACGCGCCCGTTACCTCCTGCTCGAAAAGCACTTCGGCAAGCTTGAGAACGCCTGGACGGCGTCCGCGGGCGAGCTCCGCGCCGCCGGCCTCGACCAGCAGGCAATTACGGCCATCCTCTCTCACCGCGGCGAGATATCGCCCGACGAGGAGATGGAGCAGCTCACTCGCCAACGGGTCCGCGCCCTCACCTGGAACGACGACGCCTACCCCGCAAAGCTCAAAGAGATATACGACCTCCCGCCCGTGCTCTACGTGCGCGGCGAGCTCCAACCGGCCGACGAGTGGGCCGTCGCCATCGTCGGCACGCGGCGCGCGACCCCCTACGGACGGCAGGTCGCGGAGCAGTTCGCGACCGAGCTCGCGGGAAGCCGCGTCACGGTGGTGAGCGGACTCGCGCGCGGCATCGACGCCATCGCCCATCGCGCCGCCCTCGCCGCCGGCGGCCGCACCATCGCCGTCATGGCCTGCGGCCTCGACATCGTCTACCCGCCGGAGCACGCCAAGCTGGCGCAGGAGGTGCTTGAGCGCGGCGCCCTCGTCTCCGATTATCCTCTGGGGACGCAGCCGCGCGCCGACTACTTTCCCCGTCGCAACCGCATTATGAGCGGCATCAGCCTCGGCGTATTGATGGTAGAGGGTGACGTGAACAGCGGCGCGATGATTACCGCCCGCCTGGCGCTGGAGCAGAACCGCGAGGTATTCGCCGTGCCCGGCAGCATCTACGCGCCGACCTACCGCGGGAACAACAAGCTGATCCAGGAGGGCGAAGCGAAGCTCGTCGGCCGCGTCGAGGACGTGCTCGAGGAGCTGAACCTGACGATGGTGCCGCAGCAGATGGAGATGAAGGAGCTCATCCCTGCCGACGAGACGGAGGCGCGTCTCCTGCGGCGTCTATCGTCGCAGCCGCGCCATATCGACGAGGTGCGGCGCGAGTCTGGGCTGCCCATCGCCGTCGTCAGCAGCACGCTCGCGATGCTCGAGCTGAAGGGGATGGTGCGACAGGTGGGCCGGATGAGCTACGTCCGCGTCCGCTGATGCCTCTCCCCGTCCCGACCGATAATGTGGGCGGGCCGGTGCCCGCCCTGTCATAACGGGTATGATAAGCTTTACATAGAGAGCGTTATGGCGAAGAAGAAAGAGAAGAACCTCGTAATAGTTGAGTCGCCGGCCAAGGCGCGCACCCTCGCCGCCCTCCTCGGCTCTGACTACAGAATCCAGGCGTCGGTCGGGCATGTACGCGACCTCCCGAAATCGCGCCTCGGCGTTGATATCGATACGGGCTTTCAGCCCAGCTACGTCGTCCCGCGCGAGAAGCAGGCGGTCGTGCGCGAACTCAAGCAGGCCGCGGCCACGGCAGCCACCGTCTTTCTCGCCACCGACCCCGACCGCGAGGGCGAGGCCATCGCCTGGCACATCGTGGAGGCGACCGGCCTCGGTAAGGTGCCGCACCGGCGCGTCGTCTTCCACGAGATAACGAAAGAGGCGGTGCAGAACGCCTTCCGCCACCCGCGCGACATCAATCAGAAGCTCGTCGACGCCCAGCAGGCCCGCCGCATCCTCGACCGGCTCGTCGGCTACCAGATAAGCCCCCTGCTTTGGAAGAAGGTGCGCCGCGGCCTCTCGGCGGGACGGGTGCAGTCGGTGGCGCTGCGCATGGTCGTCGAGCGCGAGCGGGAGATCGAGCGCTTCCGTCCGCAAGAATACTGGACGATCGACGCCACGCTCGCGAAGGAGACGGCGCCCGACGAGACGTTTGTCGCCCGCTTCGTCGGCGCTGCCGGGAAGCGCAAGAAGCTGGAGATCGGCTCCCGTGAGCAGGCAGACGCGCTGCTGCATACGTTGCGGTCCGCCCGCTACAGCGTCGGCGCCGTCAATCACAAAGAGCAGCGGCGGCGCCCCCAGCCTCCCTTCATAACCAGCACGCTTCAGCAGGAGGCATCGCGACGCCTCGGCTTCTCCGCCCGTCACACGATGGCGCTGGCGCAGCAGCTCTACGAAGGTCTGCCTCTGCCCGGCCAGGGACAGGTCGGCCTCATCACGTATATGCGCACCGATTCGACGCACGTCGCGGAGTCGGCGCTACACGAGGCACGCGCCTACGTCGCCGAGAGGTTCGGGCCCGAGGCGCTGCCGCCGACCGCGCGCGTTTACCGCAAGAAAGCAAAAGGCGCGCAGGAGGCGCACGAGGCCATCCGGCCCACCTCGCTGCGCCGCGACCCCGAGTCGCTGCGGAGTGTCCTCAAGCGCGACCAGCACCGGCTCTACAGCCTCATCTGGCGGCGGATGCTTGCCAGCCAGATGAAGGACGCGGTTTACGACGTGACGTCGGCGGAAATCGAGGCCGCGCCGCAAGAAGGCGAGCCTTTGCTCCTGCGCGCCTCCGAGACCACCCTCCGCTTCCCCGGTTACCGGCAGGTCTATCAGGAGTACAGCGACGAAGCCGACGACGACGGCAAGCGCTCGCTGCCCGAGCTCACGAAAGGCGACGTCCTCCGCCTCCTCGACCTGCTGCCGGAGCGGCACTTCACCGAACCGCCCCCTCGCTACACCGAGGCCACTCTCGTCAAGGCGATGGAGGAGAACGGCATCGGGCGGCCCAGCACCTACGCGCCCATCCTTTCGACCATTCAGCAGCGCGGCTATGTCGAAAGGGAAGGACGCTATCTCAAGCCGAAAGAGCTGGGCTTTGTGGTCAACGACCTCCTCACAAGCTACTTCTCCGACATCATCGAGGTCGGCTTCACCGCCGAGATGGAGGAGGAGCTCGACGAGATCGCCGGCGGGCAGCGTGAGTGGCAACCGGTCGTGCGCGACTTCTTCGAGCCGCTGCAGTCGGCGCTGGCGAAAGCGGCAGAGGCGCCGCCCCTGCAGGAAGAGACCGGCGAAACGTGCCCGGAGTGCGGCCGTCCCCTGGTCGCGCGCTGGGGGCGGTTCGGGCGCTTCCTCGCGTGCAGCGGCTTTCCGGAGTGCCGCTACACCCGCCCGCTGGAGAAAGAGGAAGAAGAGGCGCAGGAAGCTCCCAACGAGTTCTGCAACCTCTGCGGCAGCCCCATGGTCATCCGCCGCGGGCGCTACGGGCGGTTTCTCGCCTGCTCCAACTACCCGCAGTGCAAGGGGACGCGCCGGCTGCTGGCGAAGGTGGGCGTCGCCTGCCCCGACTGCGGCGGCGACATTGTCGCCAAGCGCACGCGCCGCGGCAGGACGTTCTACGGCTGCTCGAACTACCCCACGTGCCGTTTCACAAGCTGGTCGCGCCCTCTGCCGGAGAAGTGTCCTCAGTGCGCCGGCCCGCTGACGGCGCAGGCTGGCGGCAAGGCGCGATGCCTGAAGTGCTCCTGGAAGGGACCGCTTCCCAGCCGCCTTGTCGAGGTCCCCGCCTGATCGGAGGAATATCCAGCAAGGAGTGAGCGTGACGCAGGACAGGGACGAGTCTCTGCTACAGGAGTACGTGCAGGTGCTGCGGTCGGAGCGGAACCGCTCGCCCTACACCCTCCGCAACTACGCAACCGACCTCCGCGCCTACTTCTCGTTCCTGGCCGGCGAGGGACTCGACCTCCTGACGGCCGACCGGCACACTGTCCGCTCCTACCTGGCGTCCCTCGCTGAAGGCGGATTCGCCCCCGCAAGCGTGGCCCGCAAGGTGAGCACCATCAAGTCGTTCTACCGTTACCTGCTCCAGCGGGGAGTCGTCCGCGCGAACCCCTGCGCCGCCGTCCGCGGCCCGAAGCGACCGCGCCGCCTGCCGCGGTTCCTCGACGAAGAGGAGATCACGGCCCTCGTGACGGCGCCGGACGCCGACAGCCCGCAGGGGCTGCGCAACCGGGCGCTGCTGGAGCTGCTGTACGCCGCCGGCACCCGCGTCAGCGAGGTCGTCGGCCTCAATACGTCCGATGTGAGAACGGGCGAAGAGGGAGGCATGCTGCGCGTCCGCGGCAAGGGGAACAAGGAGCGCATTGTCCTCATCGGCAGGCCGGCGGCGCGCGCGCTCCACCGCTATCTGCGACAGGGCCGGCCGCTTCTGGCGAAGGGCGCCGAAGAAGCGCTGTTCCTGAACCGGAAGGGTGACCGCTTATCGGCGCGCGCCGTGCAGATCATCGTCCGCAAGGCGGCGCTCGCCTGCGGCCTCGGCAAGCGGGCACACCCGCACCTGATACGCCATACGTTCGCCACCCACATGCTCGACGGCGGCGCCGACCTTCGCGTCGTCCAGGAGCTGATGGGGCATGCAAGCGCCAACACAACTCAGATATACTTGCACGTAACCGAGGCGCGACAGCGCCAGGTCTACGACCAGGCATGGGACGCCATGGCCCAGAGCTACGAGCGGCTGCTTCAGGAGCGGAAGAAGACAAGAAGCCGAGAAGAGGAGGACAGGCCGGCAGATGAGGATACTTCTGATTAACGGCCCCAACCTGAACCTGCTTGGTACGCGCGAGCCGGAGATCTACGGCACACTCACCCTGAGCGACATCGAGGTGCTGGTGCGCAAGGAGGCGCAGGTCCTGGGCGTCGAGACGTCGTTCTTTCAGTCGAATCACGAAGGCGAGATCATCGATTTCATCCAGTCGCAGGCGCCCGACGCCGACGGCATCATCATCAACCCCGGCGCTTTCACTCACTACAGCCTCTCCCTGCGCGACGCCCTCGCCGCTTGCGGGCTGCCCGTCATCGAGGTGCACATCTCGAACATCCACGGCCGCGAGCCTTTCCGGCGCCGCACCGTCACCGGCGAGGTCGCCCGCGGGCTCATCGCAGGGCTCGGCTGGCGGGGATACGTCGCCGCCCTGCGTGCCCTCACCGAACTCATCCGCGAGGAGCAGGGCGGAGCCGGATCATGACCGCAGACCGCCTCACAAAGCTGCGCGAGAGGCTCCACGAGCAGGAGCTCGACGGTCTTCTCGTCTCCCATCCTCAGAACCGGCGCTACCTCTCCGGCTTCACGGGCTCGGCGGGCCATCTTCTCATCACGGAAAGCGCCGCGCTCATCGCCACCGACTTCCGTTACTTCGAGCAGGCCGGCAAGCAAGCCCCCGGCTTCCAGCTCGTCCCCATCACCAGCACCGCCGTCGAAAGCTGGCTACCGGCGCTTCTCGTCGGACTCGGAGGCAGGAAGATCGGCTTTGAGGCCGACCACCTGAGCTACGCGAACTACAGGCAGTTCTCCGAAGTCGTCCGGGAGCTGCCGGAGCCCGACCGGCCCGGCCTCGTTCCCGCGCAGGGGCTCGTCGAGGGACTGCGCGCCGTCAAGGAGCCGCAGGAGATCGAGGCGATACAGGCCGCCGTCGACCTCGGCGATGGAGCCTATGCCCACCTGCTGGCGACCGCGCAGCCGGGATGGACGGAGCGACAGGCGGCGTGGGAGATCGAGAAGTACATCCGCGAGCACGGCGGCGAAGCGGTCTCCTTCGATACGATCGTCGCCGGCGGCGAGTGGAGCGCCCTCCCGCACGCCTTCCCTCGCGACCAGGCGCTCCCCCAAAGCGAGCCCATCATCGTCGACCTGGGGGCGCGCGTCGACGGCTACTGCTCCGACATGACGCGCACGTTCTGTCCCAGCGAGGGGAGCGAGCGCTTTCGTATCATATATGATATAGTACTGGCGGCGCAGCTTGCCGCCGAGGAGCTTATCGAGGCGGGCATGACCGGAGAGCAGGCGCACATGCTGGCCCACCGCGTCATCGAAGAAGCGGGGTACGGCGAGAACTTCGGGCACGGCCTCGGACACGGCGTCGGGCTGGAAGTGCACGAGGCGCCGCGCCTGGGCCGCGGCTCGACGGACGTGCTGGCCGACGGCATGGTCATGACGATCGAGCCGGGGATATACATATCGGGCTGGGGCGGCGTCCGCATCGAGGACGTGGCGGTGATGGAGAACGGCCGCCTCCGCGTGCTAACGCGCGCCCCCAAACTCTAGCAGACAGGGCATAGGAGATGATTGAGACAGGTGATCTGAAGAAAGGCATTACACTCGAAATCGACGGCGTACTCTACCAGGTGCTCGACTACCAGCACATAAAGATGGGACGCGGCACCGCCCAGGTCCGCCTCAAGCTGCGCGACGTGCGCGGCGGCCACACAATCGAGCGCACGGTGCAGGCCGGCGAGCGCTTCACCCGCGCCCGCGTCGACAGGCAGTCGGCGCAGTACCTCTACGCCGAGGGTGACCTCCATCACTTCATGAACACGGAGACGTACGACCAGATCGTCATCAACAGCGACCGCCTCGGCGACGCCCTCAACTACCTGCGCGAGAACGCCACCTGCGACATCCTCACCTACGGCGACGAAGCGATCGGCGTCGAGCTGCCCGCCGCCGTCGAGCTACAGGTCACGGAGACCGACCCCTGGGTGCGCGGCGACACGGCGCAGGGCGGCACGAAGCCCGCCCGCCTCGAAACGGGGCTGATGGTGCAGGTGCCGCTCTTCATCAATACCGGCGACACTCTTAAGATCGATACGCGGAGCGGCGAATACCTTGAGCGCGTCTCTACATGACCTCCATGCACGTCCATAGCGTCAGCAACGTCGCCACCTACCTTCGCGAGCTGCTCGACAGCGACGTCCACCTCGCCGACCTCTGGATAAGCGGCGAGGTCTCCAACCTCTCGCGCTCCAGCGCCGGCCACCTCTACTTCACCCTCAAGGACGCCAACGCCCAGCTCCGCTGCGTCTTCTTCCGCGCCGCATCGCTCCACGCCGAGCTTGCGTCGCTGATGGAGAACGGGGCGCAGGTGGTCGCGCACGGCCGTATCTCGCTTTACGAGGCGCGCGGCGACTTGCAGTTTTATGTCGACTTCATACAGCCGGAAGGGATCGGCGTCCTGGCGATGGAGTTCGAGCGGCTGAAGGCGCGTCTCCAGGAGGAAGGGCTGTTCGATGAGACGCGCAAGCGTCCGCTGCCGCCCTTCCCGAAGTCCATCGGCGTCGTCACCTCGCCGGCGGGCGCCGTCTTTCACGACATCTGCTCCGTGCTGTCGCGGCGCTGGCCCCTCGCCGAGGTCGTCCTCGCCCCCACCGCCGTCCAGGGGCTCGAGGCCGTCCCCGGCATCGTCGCCGCCATCTCGCGGCTGAACCAGGAGCCCGCGCTCGACGTCATAATCGTCGCCCGCGGCGGCGGCTCGCTGGAGGAGCTGTGGGCCTTCAACGAGGAGGCGGTAGCGCGCGCGATCTACGCCAGCCGCCTGCCCGTCGTCTCCGCCGTCGGCCACGAGACGGACTTCACGATAGCCGACTACGTCGCCGACCTGCGCGCGCCCACGCCGTCGGCTGCGGCCGAGATGGTCGCGCCGGACAAGCGGCAGGTGCTGGTCCGCCTCGCCGTCCAGGCTGCCTCGCTCACTGCGGGGGTGCAGGCGCTCGTCCGCGAAGGCCGCGAGGACGTCCGGGCGGCGGTGCACCGCATGGAGCGCTGCGGGCCGTCGGTTGACCGCGAGCGCCAGCGGGTAGACGATCTTCTGCGCGGGGCAACGAGCGTGGTGGAGCTTACCCTGAGCGGCCAGCAGAATAAGCTCAACGGCTTTTGCGCCCAGCTCCGCTCGCTGCATCCGCAGGCCACGCTCGACCGGGGCTACGCGCTCGTCCAGAGAAACGGCGACATCGTGAGCAGCGCGAGGGCCGTGAAGAGCGGCGAGCGACTCGGCGTCCGCGTTAGCGACGGGTCGTTCCCCGTGCGCGTCGAAGGCGCGGGCGGCCGCAAGAAGAGGACGGCAGCCGCGGCGACTCTGCAGCCGTCCCTTTTCGGGGCGGACGAAGGCGAAGAAGATGAGCGAAAAGAAGACTGAGAGCTTCGAAGAGCTTTTCGGCCTCCTCGAGGAAACAGTGGCAAAGCTGGAACAGGGCGGCCTGCCCCTCGAGAAGTCGCTGGCGCTCTACGAGGAGGGGATGCGCCTCGCCCAGCGCTGCCAGGAGATGCTCGATTCCGCCGAGCTTCGCGTCAGGCAGCTAAAAGAGTCTTTCGCCGCCTACGCCGTCCCGGAGCCGGATGAGCTTGACGAGCAAGAGCCTCTCTAGCTCCCGGAATCCTCCAACAGGAACGCTACCCAGCCTGAAGGCCGGGGCATGACGGTGAGACTGGCGCCGCGGGCTTCAGCCGACGGAATCGGGGATAGTCAGCGCAACAAAGACATGCTCAAAGCCGACCTCCACCTTCACACCGATCGCTCGCCCGACAGCCTCATCTCAGTCGCGCGGCTCATTCAGCAGTGCGTTGCCCGCGGTATCGATTGCGTCGCGATCACCGACCACAATACGATCGACGGCGCCCTTGCCGCGCGGGAGATGGCGCCCTTCAAAGTCATCGTCGCCGAGGAGGTGAAAACAACCGAGGGCGAGATCATCGGCTTCTTCCTCAGCGAGGAGATACCACGGGGACTCTCGCCGGAAGAGACGGTGCGGCGGATCAAGGAGCAGGGCGGCCTCGTGTGCATACCGCACCCATTCGACCGCCTGCGCCGCGAACCGCTGCGCGCCGCCGCCCGCGAGCGCATCCTGCCGCAGGTCGACATCATCGAGGCGTTCAACGCCCGCGTCACCTTCAAGAGCGACAACGAGAAAGCGCGCGCCCTTGCTGAGGAGCGCGGCCTGGCGATGAGCGCCGGCAGCGACGCCCACTCGCTCGCGGAGGTCGGGCACGCTTACGTGGAGATGCCCGCGTTCGATACCCCGCAGGAGTTCCCGAACGCGCTGCGGGCGGGGAGGATCGTCGGCGGCCTCAGCAGCCCGCTTGTCCATCTCGCCAGCACCTGGGCCAAGCTCCGGCGCCGGTCGCGCGCGAGGTAATATTCGCTGGGCCAATTGTAAGCCGGCGCCCACGCTGATATAATTCGGCACTGCAATGAACGAAGACTCTTCTTACACCGGGGAAGTGCTTCTCTGCCCCGACTGCGGCACCCCTTACGATCCTGCGGACGATTTCTGCCGCAGGTGTGGCGCCCCCTTGTCGGACCGCAGGCTTCCGGCCGTCCGCCGCGACTACCAGCCGGTGGCCTGGCAGCCGCCCGTTCCCGCGATAGTCCAGGGGGCGGCCGTGCTCGCTGCCGGCACCGTAGCGGAGATACTCATCCGAAAGCTCATCGGACGTTTCTTCCGCCCTCGTTCCCTGCTGCCCATCCTCCGGCGCCCGGGCAAGCGGCCGCTCGAAATCGTTCCGCGGGACGATGAGGAGATGGAGGAGATGGAGCCGGAAGCGCAGATCGAGAGCCAGACGGTCGTCTTCCGTCGGGTAAGGCTGCGGCGCCGGCGCTCGCAGTAGCGTCGCTCCGGGCAGGCGCGGATGATCTACAATAAAACGATAGGTAGATTCATTCTGTCGAGGTATTGAACGATGGCGAACGTCGTCGTAGTGGCCGACATGATCCGCGGCTTCATGGAGCCCGGCTACCCGCTCTACCTCGGAGACGAGGCGCGGAAGGTCATCCCGAACGTGCGCCGGCGCCTGGAAGAAGAGAAACGCAAGGGTTCGCGCATCATCTTCATGGCCGACAACCACGAGCCGGACGACCGCGAGTTCCAGATGTTCCCGCCTCACTGCATCAAGGGGACCGTGGAGACCGAGGTCATCCCCGAGCTGGCGGACCTGCCGGACGAGATTTTGCCCAAGACCCGTTACAGCGCTTTCTACGGTACGGCGCTGGCGGACCGCCTCCGCGAGCTCGCGCCGGAGAAGGTGGTGATATGCGGCGTGTGCACCGATATCTGCGTGCTTCACACCACCGCCGATGCCCGCAACCGCGATTACGTGGTGGAAGTGCCGGCGGACTGCGTGGCCACCTTCGATGAAGAGGCCCACCGGTTCGCACTGAAGCACATCGAAAGGGTGCTGGGGGCCGAGGTCAGCAACAAGCCGGAAGGATAGCCGCCGCAGGCTCAACGCAGGGAAGCAGGTTGGACGAAGAGTTCCCCATATCGCCCGCGGTCGTTGCCGGTGACACAGCGGACGTCTACTTTCTCCGCACACGCGAGGTGCTGGAGAAGGCGGGGCTGAATCCTCGCGCCACGATGGAGGTCTTCCCCGCGCGCGACGGCCTGCTCTGCGGCATGCGAGAGGTGGTGTCGCTTCTCCGCACAGCGCTCCCCGAAGGCTCCGAAGTCTGGGGCCTGCCCGAAGGCCAGAGCTTCGTTCGCAAGGAAGTGGTCCTCCGGATAACCGCTCCCTACCAGTCTTACGGCATCTACGAGACGGCCATCGTGGGCTATCTGGCGCAGGAGAGCGGCTGGGCGACGGCGGCCCGCGAGTGCGTCGAGGCGGCGCAGGGGGTCCCGGTCATCAGCTTCGGCGCCCGTCACGTCCACCCCGACGTTGCGGCCGTGATGGACTACGCGGCCGTCGTCGGGGGCTGCCTCTCATGCTCCTCGGTGCTCGGCGCGCGGCTAGCCGGCATCGAGCCAGCGGGGACGATGCCCCACGCGCTCATCATCTGCTTCGGTGATACGGTCGACGCGGCGCTCGCCTTCGATAAGTTCCTGCCACCCGAGGTGCCCCGCACCGTCCTCGTCGACACGTTCCATGACGAGGCTGAGGAGGCGGTACGGGTGGCGTCGGTCATGGGAGAGCGCATCCGCGGCGTCCGCCTCGACACGCCGGGAGAACGCGGCGGCGTGACTGCTGAACTGGTCAAGGAGGTCAGGGCGCGGCTGGACCAGGGCGGCTACGGACACGTTGAGATATTCGTTAGCGGCGGCGTGACGCCCCAGCGAATGCGCGAGATGCGCGAAATAGGCGCGCGCGTCGACGGCTTCGGCGTGGGAAGCTACATCACCAGCGCGCCGCCTATCGATTTCACTGCCGACTTGAAAGAGGTGGAAGGCAAGCCCATCGCCAAGCGCGGGCGCATCCCGGGGATCACCCCCAACCCGCGCTTGATCAGGCTCATCTGACGGGCCCACAAGGCGCCTTCTCACCCTGCAATACAGGCGGGGGCAACCACCGCTCCCAAAGGCAACCCGGCGCGGAAGAAGGCCGGCAGGACTCTCCTGCAAGGCCCCCTTCTGCTCTCACGGAGCTCGACCGTGCGGACTCTCCTGTACGTGCTGCTTCTCGCTGCTGCGCTGGCCGCCGTGCGCTTGCTGACACCGATCAGCGCATCGCAACTCCTGGAGAACGGAGGTTTCGAGGAAGGCACGCGCGCATGGGCCGCGTCCGGAGGACTCGAGATCGTCTGCGGTCAGGGCATCGCCGTCGAGGGCGGCTGCTCGGCCCTTCTTACGGCGCAAGTTGCCGGCAGCACGATGCTCCGGCATACGACAGTGCCGATAGAGCCGGGCGGGACGTACACGCTTTCGGCCCACGTGCTCAAGAACGACGCCCGCGCGGAGGCCGTCTATCTGCACGTCGCGTGGAGAGACGAAGACGGCAACGAGATCGAACACGACCACTGCGAGCTTTCGCAAAACGGGCCGTATTTCCGGCACCTGTCGACGGGCCCGGTGCAAACAGCGCCGAACGCGGTCTCTGCCGCGGTCTCCGTCTACCTCCTTTCGTACAGAAGCGGAGCGCAGGTCTATGTCGATGACGTCCGCCTGGACGGCAACGCGCCCCCTCCCTCGACGCCGACCGCGGCGCCCACGGACACCGCGTCTCCGGCAACCGCGACGCCTGCGCACACCGCTGCGCCGTCCGCAACCGTTACCGCTGTCGCCTCAGCCACGCTCATCCCCACCCCGACCGGCACGCCCAGTCCTACGCCTGCGCCGCCGACCATACCCGAAGGCTATCTGTTGAATGCGGGCTTCGAGGAGACCGCAGGGGACGCGCTGCTGGCCTGGCAGAAGTACGGCGGCATCCTCGCCCAGACTGGCGAGAAGCGCCGCAGCGGCAGCTTCTCCGCCGTCTTCTTCAGCGATACGGAATCGACGAAATGGGTCTACCAGACGGTCCTGGTGCGCGAGGACAAAGCATACGTCTTCGAGGGCCACGTCCTGCTCGATGACCCCGCCGTCGAACGGGTCTACCTCCGGGTGTCCTGGTACGCCAGCAGCGACGGCAGCGGCAGCGCCATCAGCGCCGCCGACTCCGTCGAGCGGCTGGCTTGCTGCGATCCCACGTTCCGCCACATCAAGACGGAGCCCCTTTCGCCGCCGCCGGGGACGCGCTCCGCCCGCTTCCGGATCATGCTCGACCCCGTCTCGGCAGCCGGGGCCCGCATCTACCTCGACGACATGGCCCTGCGCGAGACGGCTCCATTCGCCCCGCCGCTGCCGTCGGCCACTGTCCCGACGGATACGGCACCGGACGGGGAGACACACGAGACCCTCTCCGCTCCGACATGGACGCCGGCCCGCCGCACGCCGGTTGTCAACGGCTTCCCGCTGCCGTCTGCGGAGAAGTCGCCCTACCAAGTGAAAATCAACGAAGTCATGTACGCGCCGGCCGAAGGCGGCTGCGAGTGGTTCGAGCTGTACAACGCGGCCGATGCGCAGGTTGAGATGGAGGGCTGGACGGTGGCCGACAACCACGCCACCGACGCCCTCCCTTCGCTGACTTTGCCGGGCCGTTCGTTTGCCGTAGTGGCCGCCGATGAGACGGCCTTTCGCAAGGCCCATCCGGGTTTTGCGGGGGCGCTGCTGCTCGTCGCCGACGGCCGCATCGGCAACGGACTCGCCGACAGCGGTGACAGGCTCGCGCTCCGGGACGGCGGAGGACGCATCGTGGATAGTCTCTCGTACGGCGGAGACGCATCCGTATTCTCGACTCCCGTCCCGGCGGTGGCGATCGGGCACAGCATCGAGCGCTCACCCGCGGGCGCGGACAGCGACAGCGCGAACGACTTCGTCGACAATCCGAGTCCGTCGCCGGGCGCCGCCATTGACGCCGAAGCGCCGTCATCGTCCGTAGCCGGCATGTCGGTCGCCTCCTCGCTCGCTTCACCGGCCGACCTCGAGGTTCCGCCAGCATCGACGGGCAGCGGCTTCCCCTGGCTCCCCGTCGCCCTCGGCAGCGGCCTGCTCGCTCTTGGCGCCGGCTGGGGCGCCGCCGCCTTCCTCTGGCTCCAGGCGCGTCGCCACGCGAACTAGTCGTCCCATCTGTTCCTTGCCCCTCTGCATCCGCGCTGCAATAATGAATTAGTCATGGAGACGAAGCAGAACCAAAAAGGGGCGGCCCTTCGCCCACGCCCACCGACAATCGCCATCGATGGGCCGGTGGCCGCCGGCAAGACCGCCGTGGGAGCGGAAGTGGCGCGCCGCCTCGGCTACCGCTTCCTCGATACCGGCTCCATGTACCGCGCCTTCACCTGGTTCATACTCGAACGCGGCATCAACCCCGACGACGCAGAACGGCTTCAGCAAGCGGCATCCAGCGTGCGC
The DNA here is from genome assembly GCA_030018455.1 of Dehalococcoidia bacterium. Lineage (NCBI taxonomy): Bacteria > Bacillati > Chloroflexota > Dehalococcoidia > Dehalococcoidia bacterium. The sequence continues at coordinate 72,222 of JASEFU010000004.1, read as the reverse complement.
CTGACTGTCACAGGCGTCAACGAGCACGCGCGCATCCTTGTGGACGGAGAAGACGCCACGCCCCATCTGACTTCCGCTCGGGTCGAAAGCGCGGTATCGCAGGTCTCCAGAGTGCCGGCGGTGCGCAGGGCGATGGTCGATATCCAGCGCGCGGCTGCGGCCGGCGGCGGCGTGGTTATGGCTGGACGCGACATCGGCACGGTCGTCCTGCCGGACGCCGGACTGAAGGTCTATCTGAACGCGTCCCGCGAAGAACGGGCGCGGAGACGGCAGGAGCAGATGGCGCTCCGGGGCGAAGAGACATCCTTCGAAACCGTTCTGGCCGATCTCACCCGTCGCGACGCCATCGACAGCAACCGCGAGGCGTCGCCCCTGCGGCCGGCCCGCGACGCCGTCATTATCGATTCCGACGGGCTCACGCTCGAGCAGGTGGTCGAGCGCGTGATTTCGCTACTGCCATGAGATGGCTGGTGCCCATCCTCTACTGGCCGGGCCGCCTAGTGGTGAAGGCGGTGGTGCTGCTCCTCGTCGACCTCCACGTCACGGGCATCGACAAGGTCCCGCGCCACGGGCCCGTCATCATCGCCTCCAACCACCTGAGCAACGCCGACCCTCCTGTGCTGGGAACGAGCGTCGGTCGCCGTGTCGTCTTCATGGCAAAGCAGGAAGCGATGGGCTGGCCGATCCTCGGGCTCCTCATCCGTCTGAGCGGCGCCCTCCCCGTCCGGCGCTTCGAAGCCGACCTCGGCGCCCTCCGCAAAGCTACAGAGGTGCTGCACGACGGGAAGGCCCTTGTCATGTTCCCTGAAGGCACGCGCTCGCGACAGCGACAGCTGCAAACGGGGCACCCGGGCACGGCGCTCATCGCCCTCCGCAGCGGCGCTCCCATCGTCCCCGTCGGCATCAGCGGCACGGAGAACATCCGCTTCCCCGGCGTGATCTTCTCACTTCTGCGCCTGCGGCGTCCGAAGGTATTCCTCGCTTTCGGCGACCCCTTCTTCCTGCCGAACGTGACGCGAATCTCGTCCGACGAGGTCAACCGCTGCACCGACCAGATCATGCGCCGCATAGCCGCTCTGCTGCCGCCGGCCTACCTGGGGCCGTACGCGGACGAAGCCGATGTCCCGCCGCAACAGACGCGGACCGAAGAGGTGGGGTGAACCCCCGATGGAGATAATTCGCGCCGCTGACATGGGTTTCTGTTTCGGCGTGCGCCGCGCCGTCGAGACGATGGAGCAGGCGGCGGCGCGCCTCGGCCGCATGACCAGCCTCGGCTCGGTAGTGCACAATCAGCAGGTAGTGGAGCGCCTGGCCCGCCTGGGCGTCGAAGTAATCGGCGCGCCGGCAGAGGCCGACAGCCGTCCCATAGCCATCACCTCGCATGGCGTGGCGCCGCAGGTGCTGGAAGAGATCCGACGGCTCGGCGTGCAGGTGGTCGACACAACGTGCCCCATCGTCGCCCGGTCGCAGCAGTGGGCGAAGCGCCTGTCGCGCGACGGCTTCACCGTGCTCATCTTCGGCGACCCCGACCACCGCGAAGTGCGCGCCGTCGCCGGCTGGGCGGGCGGCAAGGGAATGGCCCTGCCCAACACAGAAGCGCTCGACGCCGTCATCGAACGTCTCCCCGCCCGCGTCGCCGTCCTCTCGCAGACCACGGAGACTAAGGAGCGCTTCGCCTCGTTCGTCGGCCACCTGATGAGTAACCGCCTCAGCCACATCCGCGAGCTGCGCGTCATCAACACCCTCTGTCACGCGACCACGAACCAGCAGGCGGCGGCGCGAGAGCTGGCCCGGCGGGTCGACCTTATGATCGTCGTCGGCGGAAGGGAGAGCGCGAACACCCGTCACCTGGCCGACGTGTCGCGGGAGGAAGGCGTGGAGACGCACCACATCGAGTGGGCGTCGGAGGTGGACCCGCGGTGGCTCGCGGGCAAGCGCAGCGTCGGCATTACCGCCGGCGCTTCCACCCCGGACGAAACGGTAGACGCGGTAGAGGCCCGCCTTCGCGAGCTGGCAGATGAGCGAAACGACAGCCGGAAGGCCTAAGGGCGGCCTGATCAGCGCCGTGCGCGGCGGCCTGGCGGCGCGGGCCGGACTCCAGCCCGGCGACGTAGTCCTGGAAATCGACGGCCGGCCCCTGCGAGACGTTATCGACTTCCAGCTCTACGCGGCCGAGGACGCGTTCCGCCTCACGCTCCGCCGCGACGGACGTCGAGTCAACATCGCGGCGACGCGCGACCGCGGCGAGGAGCTGGGCATCGAATTCGCGCAACCCGTCTTCGATGCCGTCCGCACCTGCAACAACGACTGCTTCTTCTGCTTTCTCAAAGGTCTCCCCGAAGGCATGCGCCCGTCCCTCTACTTGAAGGACGACGACTACCGTCTCAGCTTCTATCACGGCAACTTCGTCACCCTTACCAACCTGACGGAGAGCGACTGGCGGCGCCTGGCGGAGCAGCGGCTGAGCCCGCTGAACGTCTCCGTGCACGCCACCGACCCCAAGCTGCGACAGCGCATGCTCGGCAACCCCCGCGCTCCGAACGTGATGGGGCAGTTGCGGCGCCTCGCCGCCCTCGACATACGGGTCAACGCTCAGGTCGTCGTCTGCCCCGGCGTCAACGACGGCAAGCATCTCGAGCGCACGATATCAGACCTGTCGGCGCTCTACCCCCACGTGCAGTCGATAGGCGTCGTGCCCGTGGGAATGACGCGGCATCAACAGCCGCGCGTTGCGAGCGGCGAAACGCCCGTGATCGCGCCTTGCACGCCGCCCTACGCCGCCGCGCTCCTCGCGCAGGTGCGGCGCCGTCAGCGCGAATTCCGGCGGCGCCTGGGAGCGGACCTGGTCTACGCCGCCGACGAGCTCTACCTGCTGGCGCGGCGCCCCTTCCCTGCCGCCTCCCGCTACGACGGCTTCCCTCAGTACCACAACGGCATCGGCATGACCCGCGCCCTCATCGACGACTGGCGCCGCCTGCGCCGCAAGCTACGGCGCGCTCCGTTGGAACCGAACGCCCGCTCCGCGCTCCTCGCCTGCGGCACGCTCATCGCGCCGGTAATCCAGAAGATCGCCGCCGGGCTTGCCACCGCGACCGGCGTCGACATGCGGGTCCGTCCTGTCGAAAGCGAGTTCTGGGGGCCGAGGGTCACCGTGTCCGGCCTGCTCACCGCTTCCGATTTCATCCGCGGTCTGCGCGACGCGCCCTGCGCCGACGCCGTCTTCCTGCCGCGCGCTTCGCTCGACCATGCGGGCGAGCGCTTTCTCGACGGCGGCACGCCCGATGACCTGCGCGACGCGCTGGACGCTCCCGTCGTCTTCGTTGATAATGCGACAGAACTGGCCCGCTGCTTGACCTCTCCTTTAGAATGAAACTGGTGGCGGGGAAGCGGCCGAAAAGGTCGACCGCCGTCCCCGGCCGGAAGGAGAAGGGAGGCCCTCTTCTGTGTGCGGCATCGTCGGATACGTAGGTCGGCGGGAGGCTGCGCCGATCTTGCTCAAGGGGCTCCAGTGCCTGGAGTACCGCGGCTACGATAGCGCCGGCATCGCCGTCCTCGGCGGCAACGGCGACCCTTGCGTCGTTAAGTCCACCGGCAAGCTCCGCACTCTCGCCTCCTGCCTGGAGGGCGTCTTCCCTGAGGGCTGCGTGGGCATCGGCCACACCCGCTGGGCCACCCACGGCAAGCCCAGCGACGCCAACGCGCATCCCCATCTCGATTGCAGCGGCGACGTCGTCGTCATACACAACGGCATCGTCGAGAACTACCTCACCCTTCGAAGCGAGCTGCTGGCAGCCGGCCACGCCTTCCGCTCCGAGACGGATACCGAAGTCATCCCCCACCTTATCGAAGCGAACCTGAACAGCGGCCTGCCGCTGGTCGAAGCGGTGCGCCGCGCCCTTCCCCGTCTGGAGGGGGCGCACGCCATCCTCGCCGTCTCAAGAAGCCAGCCCGATAGGATCGTGGCGGCCAGGGTGGGCAACGCGGGCGGGGTCGTCATCGGCTATGGCGAGGGCGAGATGTTCCTCGCCAGCGACCTGCCGGCCCTCCTGGAGCATACGCGGCGCGTTGTCTTCCTCTGCGACGGCGAAGTGGCGGAGGTGACGTGCAACGGCGCCAGCTTCCGCGACCGCGACGGCGCCGAGCAGAACCATCCCCCGCAGACCGTCCCCTTTGACCCAATGGCGGCGGCCAAGGGCGGCTACAAGCACTTCATGCTCAAGGAGATAATGGAGCAGCCGCAGGCGGTCCTCGACACGATACGCGGCCGAGTTCAGTTCGAGCCGCTGAGCCTGCAGCTAGAAGACATGCCCCCTGGCGAAGCGCTGCGCCGGATTCAGCGCGTCGTCCTCATCGCGATGGGGACGAGCCTGCACGCGGCGATGGTCGGCAAGCATTACATCGAGCAGATAGCGGGGATCGCCGCCGAGGTCGATAACGCCTCCGAGTTCCGCTATCGCAACCCGATAATCGGGCCCGAGACCCTCGTCATATCCGTCGCTCAGTCCGGCGAGACGGTCGACACCCTGGAGGCGATGGCGGAAGCTAAGAAGCGGGGGGCGCTGCAGATTACCGTTTGCAACACCCCGGGCAGCCAGGCGACTCGCATCGCTGACGGCGTGGTGTACATTCGCTGCGGGCTCGAGATCGGCGTCGCGAGCACGAAGACGCTGCTGGGCTCCATCGCCGCGCTGTACCTGCTCGCCTGCTACCTGGGGCAGAAGCGCAGACGCCTCAGCAAGGGCCGACTAGAGGAGCTGCTGTCGCCGCTGGCGCGCATCCCCCAGCTAATCGGCTCCGTCGTCGGCAGGTCGGACGAATACGAGGAGCTGGCCCACAGTCTCTTCCGCTGCCAGAATTTCCTCTACCTCGGCCGCGGCATTCAGTATCCGGTCGCGATGGAAGGGGCGCTCAAGCTTAAGGAGGTAAGCTACATCCACGCCGAGGGCTACCCCGCCGGCGAGATGAAGCACGGGCCCATCGCCCTCATCGATCAGGACATGCCGGTCATCCTCATCGCCGTCCGCGACGGGCTGCGCGACAAGATGATATCGAACCTGCAGCAGGTGCGCGCCCGCGACGGGGTCGTCATCGCCCTCGGCAACGAAGGAGACGAGGAGCTGGCCGGCATGGCCGATCACGCCATCTTCGTCCCCGAAACGACGCCCCTGCTGATGCCCCTGCTGACGGTCGTTCCCCTGCAGCTCCTGGCCTATCACATCGCCGTGCGCCGCGGCTGCGACGTCGACCAGCCCCGCAACCTCGCCAAAACGGTCACAGTGGAATAGAGACCCGCGACGTCGAGAGGAATCGATAATGTCTCCTGTTCTCTTGTAGGCAGCTGTACGGTAGAATCTGCTGAACACGATATAATGACAGTGTGCGCCGAAGCCATCTGTGCATGATGCGGCAGTGATTGGCCGGGGCCAGTAGACTCACGGAGGCAGAACTCACATGAACAATCGGGACGTGGTCAAGTTCGAAGAGGTAGGCCGGGGCGATATCGCCCTCGTCGGCGGGAAGGGCGCAAACCTGGGAGAGATGCTGCGCGCCGGTATTCCCGTTCCGCCGGGATTCATCGTGACCGCCGAAGCCTACTCCCGCTTCATCGAGCAGTCCGGCCTTGCCCCCAGGATAACCGAGATCCTTTCCGCGCTTGACGTTCACGACAGCGATGCCCTCCAGGCGGCGTCGAAAAAGATCAAGCAGATGATCGTCGACACGCCGATGCCGGACGACATCGCCCAGCAGGTAAGACAGTACTATCGCGAGATGGGCGCGCCGCCCGTTGCCGTGCGCAGCTCCGCCACCGCGGAGGATCTGCCGGAGGCTTCCTTCGCCGGCCAGCAGAGCACCTTCCTCAACGTGCTCGGCGAGGACAGGGTGGTGCTGGCCGTCAAAGAGTGCTGGGCGTCTCTCTTCGAGGCGCGCGCCATCTTCTACCGCGTGGAAAACGGCTTTGAGCACATGAAAGTCAAGATCGCCGTCCCCGTCCAGAAGATGGTCCAGGCCGAACGCTCCGGCGTCATGTTCACTGTCGAGCCCGTAACCAGCGATCGCTCGAAGATAACCGTCGAAGCCATAGCCGGCCTCGGTGAGGCGCTGGTCTCGGGAGAGGTCAGCCCCGATATGTACATCGTCGACAAGGCCAACCTCTCCATTCTGGAGAAGAACATCCAGATACAGGACCGGCAGCTCTTCCGCACGGAAACGGGCAAGGGGAAGGGCTACGCCGACATCTCCTGGCAGCCCGTTCCCGACGCGGTGCGCGACGGCCAGAAGCTGAGCGACGAGGAGATCGTGCGTCTGGCCGAGATCGGCAAGCGCATCGAGGACCACTATGCATTCCCCCAGGACATCGAGTGGGCAAGCGAGAACCACGAGCTGTACATTGTCCAGACGCGGCCCGTTACCACCCTCGTTGAGGTGTCGGAGGAAGAAGCGGAAGCAGTCGAGGAAACTGCCCCCGTCATCCTCAAGGGCTCGCCTGCCAGCCCCGGCGTCGCGGCGGGCGTCGTGAAGATTACGCTTGACCCATCGGAGATCGGCAAGGTGCTGGCGGGCGACATCCTTGTGGCGGAGATGACGACGCCCGACTTCGTGCCGGCCATGAAGCGCGCCGTCGCCATCGTCACCGACCGCGGCGGACGCACCGCTCACGCCGCCATCGTCAGCCGCGAGCTGGGCATCCCCTGCGTCGTCGGCACCGGCGAAGCGACGGGAAAGCTGCGCGACGGCCAAACGATAACGGTCGACGGCGCCCGCGGCCTCGTCTATGACGGCCGGGCGGAAGCGACCCTCGCCGCCTACGAGCGAGAGCGCCTGCGGGCCACTGCCGCCGCCGCCGCAACGAAGACGAAGGTCTACGTCAACCTGGCGCAGCCCGAGCTCGCCGACCGCGTCGCCGCCCGAAACGTCGACGGCGTCGGTCTCCTCCGCGCCGAGTTCATCATCGCCGACATCGGCGAGCACCCGCGCTACGCCCTCGAGCAGGGGCGCGGCGAGGAGTTCACCGCTAAACTCGCGGAGGGGCTCACCAAGTTCGCCGCCGCCTTCGACCCGCGGCCCGTCGTCTACCGCACGACCGACTTCAAGACAAATGAGTACGCTAATCTCAAGGGCGGCGAGAAGTACGAGATGCCGGAAGAGAACCCCATGCTCGGCTATCGCGGCGCTTCCCGCTACATCCGCGACATCGATGTCTTCCGCCTGGAGCTTGAGGCCATCAAGCGCGTGCGCAAGCAGCACAAGAACCTGTGGGTGATGATCCCCTTCGTCCGCACGCCGGAAGAGATGGCAGGCGTTAAGAAGGTGATGGAACAGGAGGGGCTCAAACAGTCGGACGACTTCAAGCTGTGGATGATGGCGGAGGTGCCTTCCAACGTCATCCTTCTCAACGAGTTCATCGACGTCGGAATCGACGGCATCTCCATCGGCTCCAACGACCTCACTCAGCTCGTGCTCGGCATCGACCGCGACAACGAGGTGCTGGCGAAGGAGTTCGACGAGCGCAACCCCGCAGTGATGCGGTCGCTCGAGCAGCTCGTGACAACGGCGCGGAAGCGCGGTATAACATCGTCCATCTGCGGCCAGGCGCCGTCGGACTACCCGGAGCTGACGGAGAAGCTGGTCGAGTGGGGCATTACGTCCGTATCGGTCAACCCCGACGTCATCGACAAGACGCGCAGGATCATCGCCGACGCGGAGTCGCGCCTGGGAACGAAACCGTAGGCGCATCGAAAGGTCAACGTGCCGTGGGGGCGCACGAACATGCGCCCCCACATCTTGCACTCAATCATCCGGCGATCGGGCCCGCCGTCCTTGACACATACGCTCCCGCCCGCGAATATGAGCACTGGTCTGGCGCATGACACGACTCCGACTTATCGCCTCAATCATTCTGCCGGCAGCCGGCCTCGGCTGTCTTCTAGCTGCGGCTGCCTGCGGGGGCAGCGGCGACGCCCAGGCGCTGATCGCTTTCCAGTCGGACCGTGACGGCAACCCCGAGATCTACCTCACGCACCCCGACGGCAAGGGCTACACCAACCTCAGCAACAACCGCGCTCCCGACTATTCGCCGTCGTGGTCGCCCGACGGCTCGCAGATCGCTTTCGCCTCCGCGCGCGATGGGAAGCTTGAGGTCTACGTGATGAACGCCGACGGCACCGGCCAGAAGGCGCTTACCCTCAACGCGGCGAACGACTACGCCCCCGCCTGGTCGCCCGACGGCTCAAGGATCGCCTTCATATCCGACCGCGACGGGAATCTCCAAATATACGTCATGAACGCAGACGGCTCAAACCAGCAAAACCTGTCTCAGACCGCCGCTTCCGACTGGGGCGTCGACTGGTCGCCGGACGGCTCGCAGATCGCGCTGGCGACCGGCCGCGACGGCAACCACGAGATCTATGTGATGAACGCGGACGGCTCCGGCGCCACCAACCTTACTAACAACGAGGCGAACGACTACGCCCCCGCCTGGTCGCCCGACGGCTCGCAGATCGCCTTCGTCTCCGACCGCGACGGCAATGCGGAAATCTACCTGATGCGCGCCGACGGGTCGGAGCAGCGCAATCTCTCGAACTCCCCGAGCTTCGATTGGGCCCCCGCGTGGTCGCCGGGCGGCTCGCAGATCGCCTTCGTCTCCGACCGCGACGGCAACCCCGAAATCTACCTGATGGATGCCGACGGCTCCAACCAGGCCCGCCTCACCTTCAACCCCGCGGAAGACATCGAGCCGGACTGGACCACTGCCTCCGGCCGCTGAACCTCAGCCTCGGCAAGATGGTCGACTTGAACCAGGTGCGGATAAGGCTGGAGCAACGCGAAGAGTCGCTCTCGCCCTTCGCCGCCCGCAGCGCCCGCAACCGCGGCCGTCTGCGCCCGGAAACGCCATCGCCCCTGCGCACCGATTTCCAGCGTGACCGCGACCGCATCATCCACTGCAAATCGTTTCGACGCCTCAAGCAAAAGACGCACGTGTTCATCGCGCCCGTCGGCGACCACTTCGTCACGCGGCTAACACACACTCTGGAAGTAGCGCAGATTGCCCGTACAATCGCCCGCGCGCTGAACCTGAACGAAGACCTGACGGAGGCGATCGCGCTCGGGCACGACCTGGGGCATACGCCCTTCGGCCACAGCGGCGAGGAAGCGCTGGCGGCGCTCCTGCCCGAAGGCTTCTTCCACAACGAGCAGAGCCTGCGCGTCGTCGACCTCCTCGAACGCGGCGGCACCGGACTCAACCTCACCTGGGAAGTGCGCGACGGCATACTCCATCACTCGAAGTCGAGGGCGGGCATTCTCGCCGAGGGCGACGAGTTGCCCGCGACGCTGGAAGGGCAGATCGTGCGCATCGCCGACAGCGTCGCCTATCTGAACCATGACGTCGCCGACGCCATCCGCGCCGGCCTCCTGACCGAGGACGACCTGCCAGAGCGGGTGAAAGAGGTCATCGGACGCGGTCACTCGCAGCGCATAGACGCCCTTGTCTCCGACATCGTCGCCAGCTCTTGGGCAGCGACCGGCCTCTCAAAAGGGACGCCTGTCATCACCATGAGTGGCCCCATGCTCGCCGCCGCCGACGAGATGCGCGACTTCATGTTCGAGCGCGTCTATCTGTGGGAGGCGTCGCGGCGGGAGACGCAGGGCGCCAAGCGCATTGTCGCCTTCCTGTTCGAATACTATACGAGGCGCCCGGAGGAGATCGTCTCCGACTTCACGCTGCCGGTCGATCCGCCGGCCCGGAGAGCCGCCGACTACATCGCCGGCATGACTGACGGCTTCGCTCAGGAGCTGGCGGCTTCCCTCGGCTTCGTTCCTTAGCGCGCCGCGTCTTTCCCACTGGCAACCCTATGATCGGCGGTCCGATTCTGCTAGAATAACGCGACAGGAAAACAAACTTCCAGGTCGCGGACACTGTCATGATGCCCCCAAGCCGTGGCGGCTCCCCCGTCTTGCGCAGCCCCGTCATACTGGGCGGCCTCGCTGCCGTCGTGATCGCAATTGCCGCCATTATCGGCATGGGCGTTATGTCAGGCGGCGGCGACGACAGCGGCACCAACGGCCCGGCGAAGACCACCGCCACCCCTAAACAGACGAAGGTCGCGGGGAAGCTGATGGGCAAGGCAAAGGTCACCGTTAGCGTTCGCAGCGATCCCGGCAACGATTACCAGATCCTCGGCGTGCTCCGCAGAGGTTCGGAGGTGGAGATAGTAGGGAAGAGCGACGACGGCGAGTGGCTCCAGATAATCTATCCTCCCGGGTCCGATCTGCGCGGCTGGGTGCTCGCCGAATCGATGGAGATCGAAGGCGACTTAAGCGCGCTGGACATCGCGACGCCGGAACAGATGGTCGAGCCGCAGCCCACGCGCGAACGCGCGGCGACGGAGCCGCCCCCGAGCGACACGCCCCCTCCCGAAGAGTCACCGACACCGGAGACTACGCCCCTTCCGTCGCCCACGGTTGCGCCCCTCCCCGACCTCGTGATAGGGGGCGCGATGGTCTCCGGAAACGTCATCATCGTCACGATTACCAACCAGGGTGCGGGCCCACTCGCCGACGCTGTCATCGACGTGACGATCTTCGACGTGACTGGAAGCGAGCTTCTGTACTCGCTGACTACCGGGCCTCATGCGCTGCAACCGGGCGGGAGCATCGATATCAAGACCGATTACTCTCTCCCATCGGGGCTGTCGCAGCTACTGATCCGGGTCGACTCCGCGGGCGCGATCCAAGAGAGCGACGATGCCAACAACAGCTACAGCATCGCGATAAGCAGCAGCGCCGGCGGAGGAGGGATACAGCAGCCGCAGCCGTAGCCCCTTGGCCGGCCGCGCGTCCTACTTTGTCGGCCCGGCAAAGGGCGGAGGGAACCGGAATCGACCACCGCTTATGAGAAAGACTTCTCCCTCCACCAGGCCGGGCAAGGGTGCGCTCAGAGGTCTTCTTGAGGGGACGCGGAAGCGCCTGTTCGACTCAATCAGCCGGCTTACCGAAGAGCAGATGTATCGTCGTGTCGAGGCCGGCCTGCCGTCGATCGCGGAGGTGCTGGCACACCTGCCGCAGGCGGAACGGGCGATGCGCGCCGAAGCGGAGGCTGTGGCTCGCGGGGACCGCCGCGCCGTTGCTTTCCCGTCTCCTCAGCAGGAGCGGGAATGGGCGGCGGCAGCCGAGCGTATGGTGCCTCCGCAGATGGTGAACGACCTGGTGGGCGCTCGCTGGCAGACGCTCCGTTTTCTGGACTCGCTCAACAGCCGCGACCTCTCGAGGAAAGCGGAAGCGTCTGGTTCAGTTCTTACCGTCGCCGAGATGGTCCGTCGCATCGCCGCGCACGAAGACGAGCACGCCGAGCAGATAATGCGGCTGAGACAGCAGTTCGAACAGGGAACGCACCCGAGGAGGGAAGAGCAGAGACAGGCACAGAAATGACGGAGCTCGACGAGATAAGGCAGCGGACTGACATCGTCGACATCATCGGCGAGACGGTGGCGCTTCAACGGGCCGGCCGCAACTTCAAAGCGCTCTGCCCGTTCCATCCGGAGAAGACGCCGTCATTCATCGTTTTCCCCGACCGGCAACGGTGGCACTGCTTCGGCGCCTGCGCCACCGGCGGCGACGTCTTCACGTTCGTCATGCGCCGCCACAATCTCGATTTCGCGGGCGCGCTCCGCTTCCTCGCCGAGCGCGCGGGCGTGAGTCTGCGGAGGGCATCGGGAAGAGGCGAACGGGCGCAGAAGGAGCGGCTGCGCCAGGCCAACGAAGCGGCGGCCGTATTTTTTCAGAATGCCCTCTTCAACAGCAGCCCCGGCGCCCTCGCCCTCGACTACATGACCATGCGCGGCATTGACAGGGAGACGGCGGAGGCTTTCCAGTTAGGGTACAGCCCCGATTCCTGGGACGCGCTGCGCGAGTACCTGCGCGCGCGCGGCTTCAATGAGGTGGAGCTGCTGCGGGCCGGCCTGCTCGTCGAGGGAGACGCCGGGCTGTACGACCGCTTCCGCGACCGGCTGATGTTTCCCATCCGGGACGAGCAGGGACGGGTCCTCGGCTTCGGCTCCCGGCGCCTGAAAGAGGCGGAAAACGAGAGCGACGAGTCGCCGAAGTACTTGAATACGCCCCAAACGCCGATTTTTGATAAGGGTTCGATCCTTTACGGGCTCGACAAAGCAAGAGAGCATATCCGGCGGGCCGGCCAGGTGATCGTAGTGGAAGGATATATGGACGTAATAGCCGCCCACCAGCACGACAACCGGAACGTGGTGGCCAGCATGGGTACCGCCCTCACGGAGCGGCAGGTAGCCTTCCTGCGCCAGCTCACGGAGAACTTCGTTCTCGCCTTCGACCCCGACGTGGCGGGCCAGGCGGCCAGCGAGCGCGGGACGCTGATCGCCTACGAGAAGGGGGCAAACATCCGCGTCATCAATCTGCCCGAGGGAAAAGACCCCGACCAGATCATACGCTCGTCGCCCGACACCTGGCGTCAGCTTGTAAAGGAGGCGATTCCGTATCATCCGGCTCGCCCGCCCGTTGGATCATTGGGGGAGCGCCGCGCATCCGTCGCAAGGCATCGACCGGAGACGGCAGCGGACGCGGGCAGGAGCGAGGAGCTCTGCCTTGCCCTGCTGCTGCGCTTCCCTGAACTGCGTGAGAAAGGCCTGGGCATCGACGAAGCGCTCTTCTCGTTGACGGAGAACCGCCAGCTATTCCAGTACTGGGTCGAGGTCCCCGAGCAGGAGACCCTGGGGGAAAAGTTGCCGGAAGTCTTGTACGAACGCTTTGAGCGTATCGCGGGCAAGAGTCTCGATGCTTATGCAAAGTCGCCGGAAGCGGCGCTTGACAGTTGTATTCGGCACCTCACAAATCGTACACTAGAATTGGAGCTTGAAGCGAATACGGTTGCCATTTCAGAGAAGGAACGGAAGCTGGGGCTGAACCGCGCCATTAAAAGCGCTTACACTTCTCTGAACGAGGGATCGCAAGGTGACACACTTTCCCCCGAAGAAGCGGAGTTGAACTATCTCATTCTCCGAAATCAGGAGATCAGCCGAAAACTGCATGCAGGGCGGCGGGGCAAGAGAGAAACGCAATAATCTTGAGAGTATCCGGTGATGATAATGAACGGCGATTTTGACGACATCGAAGAGCACGATGATCTGATCGAGGAGGCCAAAGACAAGGGCCTCCAGATCGAAGACCACGAAGACGACATCCAACCGCTCGAAAAAGTATATACCCGGCTCTCGGACAGGGGCCTGTCGGTAATCGAGAGCGACAGGGAACTGGCTTCTGTTGAACCCCCGGCCGCTGAGTGGCACGAGGAGGAAGAGGAGGAAGAAGAGAGGCCCAAGGTAGAGAGGGGCGAGGAGGTCCCCCTGGAGGAGCAGGAGGGGATCGATGATCCCGTACGCATGTACCTTCGCGAAATCGGCAAAGTGTACCTCCTGACCGCCGAAGACGAAAAGCGCCTGGCCCGCGCCATGGAAGAAGGGAAGCACATCCAGCGCATCGAGAGACGCTGGCTGGAGGAGCACGGCCGCAACGCTACCGGGGTCGATGTTTTCCTCACGTTGCTGGGCGAGCTGCACGACATGCGCAGGATCATGAACGCCATCGTGAAGGAGCTCAACCTCGGCAAACAGTCGCTCTCGCAGCGTATCGCCGACCCCGTGCTCCGCTCGGCGCTTGACGGCGAGCTCGACCAAGACCTGGCGACCGCCCTTTCGCAGACCTTGCGCTTGCAGCCCGGCCAGGCCGACCAGACGCTCGTCCGGCTGTCCATCGTTACGCACATCCTCACCCCCGAACTGGTGAGGATTGCGGCGGAAGCGGCAGGCGGCGAAGGCAAGCTACTCCCGCCTCCGTGGGACAAGTACGAAGCGCTCTCCGCCCACGAATCGCTATTCCGCGCCCGCTTCGAGCGTCTGAAAGACGAGGGGTTCAAGTCGGAGAAGCGGCTGACGGAGGCCAACCTGCGCCTCGTGGTCAGCGTCGCCAAGAAGTACATCGGGCGCGGCATGTCGCTCCTCGACCTCATCCAGGAGGGCAACATCGGCCTCATCAGGGCGGTCGAGAAGTTCGATTACCGCAAGGGCTACAAGTTCAGCACTTACGCGACCTGGTGGATCCGCCAGGCGATAACCCGCGCCATCGCCGACCAGGCGAGGACGATACGCATCCCCGTGCACATGGTGGAAACGATCAACAAGCTGGTGCGCGTCAGCCGCCGGCTCGTCCAGGAGTACGGGCGTGAGCCCACCAGCGACGAGATCGGGCGCGGCATGGAGATAGCTCCCGAGCGGGTGCGCGAGATAATCAAGGTGTCGCAGGAGCCTGTATCGCTGGAGACGCCGATTGGCGAAGAAGAAGACAGCCACCTCGGCGACTTCATCGAGGACTCGGCCGCGCTCGCCCCGCCGGATGCCGCGTCGCACCAGCTACTGAAGGACCAGGTGATGGAGGTGCTGGCGAGCCTGACGCCGCGCGAGCGCAAGGTGTTGGAGCTGCGCTTCGGTCTGGAGGACGGCCGCAGCCGCACGCTGGAAGAGGTGGGACGCGAATTCAACGTGACGCGCGAGCGCATCCGCCAGATAGAGGCGAAGGCGCTGCGCAAGCTGCGGCATCCCACGCGCAGCCGCAAACTGAAAGACTACCTCGAGTAGCGAGGCTTCCCCCAGTGGGCGTGTGGGCGCCTCACGTGGCGGGCATCCCGCCTGCGGCGGACAGGCCTGCCCGCCACGGCGTTTGACTTCTCCTTCGCCCCGTCCTACGATATCAATAGATGGCGTTATCGAAGTCAGGAGCGCAAGATGCCCCTTTACGAGTACTACTGTCCAACTTGCGAGAAGAAGTTCGAGCTGCTGCGGCCGATGAGCCGCGCCGGCGACCCCGCCTCCTGCCCCGAGGGACACGAGGGCGCCGAGCGCGTCATTTCCGTCTTCTCCGCCCTAACGAAGAGCGCCGAGGGCGACGTTTCATCTGTGGCCAGCGCCTGCAGCACCTGCTCGACGGGAGACTGCAGTAGCTGTTCTATCTAAGGTACAATCGAGGAGGGTTTGGAAAGGGAGCGACTCGCTCCCTTTCTCGTTTGCGGCCGGGGTCATACCCGTTCGCCGCTGGCCACGAACGAGGCCGCTTCCACCCGACGGCTCACCCCGATGTGTATCGTGGCCAGTATGCAGATGATCGCCGCCTCGACCACCGTCAGCAGGCCCGTCAGTATTGTCACGTCGAACCAGAACTCCTCCGGGAACATCTGGATCAGGCGGTCCGTCGCCGGGTCGAGCTGCCAGAGGTCGTTCGTGAAGGCGATGAGGTGAAACTGCTCGAACGCGCGCTCGAAGCCGCTGATAGCGAACACGGCCAGGAAGGCGATGAAGCCTATCGTCAGCGCGCTTCCGATGAGCGACTGCACGGCAAGCGAGCGCAGCGGTTTCTCCCGCGCCCAGATGAATATCGCAACCACGTACGCTAGTATGTACACGAAGGCTATTTCGTGCGCCGTGAACACGAAGCCGAAGAGCTGCTTGACGTCCTTCAGGTGGGCAATCTCGCGGTCGTTGAACAGCGGCACTTCCTTGCCGCCCGTCTCGACGCGGGTGAAGAACGCATCGGCGTCGTTGTTGAAGTACTCGCGCAGCTCGGCGCTCGCCCGCATGAGCTCGGCGCGCGCGATGCCCATCCGTGCGGGGGCGTCGTACTCATCGAAAGCGTACTCGTAGACGCGCTCCTCATTCGCCAGATAGCGCACGTTCGTCCCGATGAGGGCGACAGGGATAGCAATGATGAAGAGAAGTGTCGCCAGGCCGCGGATGACCCCCAAGCCGCTCCTCCTCCGGATATCAGCCCGCCGACAAGCAGGAGAGCTTAGAAGTATACTAGATAAGCGCTTTAGCACTGTCAAGCGTTTGGCAGACAGTTTTCGAACCTGAAGGGAGAGGCCCATGCCGCCGCTGCCGCCCGATCTCGACGTTCGCTCCTTCGCCGCCCTCGAACACATCATCACCCGCCTGCGCGCCCCCGACGGCTGCCCCTGGGACCGCGCCCAGACCCACGACAGCCTGCGCCCCTTCCTCCTCGAAGAAGCGTACGAGACCGCCGGCGCCCTCGACGACGGCGACATCACTAAGCTGCGCGAGGAGCTGGGCGACCTGCTCCTCCAGATCATGCTCCACTCGCAGATAGCCTCCGAGGCGGGCCAGTTCGACGTGCATGACGTCATCGAAGGCATCGCGACCAAGCTGCTGCGCCGCCACCCGCACGTCTTCGGCGACACCCCCGTCGAGACGGCGGAGGAGGTCGTGCTCAAGTGGGAGGCGATAAAGGAGCGAGAACGCGGCGAAGGTCGCTCCGCCCTCGAAGGCGTCACGCTGGCGATGCCCGCCCTCGCCTACAGCCAGGCGCTACAGGAGCGGGCCGCCGCGACGGGATTCGAGTGGCCGCGCGTGGACGACGTGCTCGACAAGCTGTCGGAGGAGGTGCGCGAGCTGCGAGAGGCGTCGACACCGGAGGAGCGTCGCGAGGAGCTGGGCGACGTGCTGTGGCTGCTGGTAAGCCTCGCCCGCAAGCTGGAGCTGGATGCAGAGGACTCGCTGCGGGCGGCCGCGCGCCGCTTCGTCGAGCGTTTCACGGCTCTCGAGTCGCTGGTGCGCGAGCGCTCGCTCGACCTGTCATCGCTGCCCATCGAAGAGCTCGAATCGCTCTGGCGGGAGACGAGGCGCTAGCGGCGCGGGTGCGCGAGGGTTGCTTGCAGCCAGGCGACGCTTCAGCAGAAAGACGCTGCGATGCTAGCGGCCCAAACGCCGCTTCAGCAGCGCGCCGACCACGCCGCCTAACGAGAAGCCGCGGGATTCATCCCGCAGAACTGTACACCAATCATACGCTCGCTCGCTCATCCGCTTATCCGTTAACCATCCGTTGACAGACCGCCCGCCCCCGTCATTGACCCCCTCGATCCGGCGATGCCATACTTGACCTGAGGGAGCCCGATGATGGAGCAGCCGCCGCCCTTCGAGGTCTTCGACCACACCGCCGACGTCGGCATCGTCGCCCGCGGCGACACCCTCGCCGAGGCGTTCGCCAACGCCGCCCGCGGCATGTTCTCGCTTATGGTCGATCTCGAGCGCGTGGCGGAGCGCGAGGAGCGCTGCATCGACGTGCAAGCGGACGACCCTGAGGGGCTCGTCGTCCACTGGCTGAGCGAGCTGCTGTTCATCAGCGAGGTCGACGGCCTCGTGTTCAGGCGCTTCGATGTCGACGCGCTGTCGGACACCAGGCTGGCCGCCCGCGCGTTCGGGGAGCCGCTCGATATCGGGCGGCACAACCCGCAGCTCATGATCAAGGCGGTGACGCGGCACCAGCTCCAGGTGGGCCGCGAGGACGGCGGCTACCGCGTCCGCGTAATCTTCGACATCTAGCCCGGCGGGACGATGGAGGTGTCGCCATGGCGAAAGGATGGTTCAATGTCCTCGAGAAGGTGGACGACTACCGCTGGCGCTTACCCACCGGCTACAAGACGGGGATGCGCGTCCCCGGCCTCATCTTCGCCGACGAGCCAATGCTCCGCTCCATGGCCGAGGACGAAGCGATCGAGCAGGTGGCGAACGTCGCCTTCCTCCCCGGTATCGTGGGCCACTCGCTCGCCATGCCCGACATCCACTGGGGCTACGGCTTTCCCATTGGCGGCGTGGCGGCGATGCGCCTCGACGACGGCGTCGTCTCCCCGGGCGGCGTCGGCTTCGACATCAACTGCGGCACCCGCCTCCTGCGCACGAACCTGATGGAGGACGAAGTCCGCCCCGTCATGAAGCCGCTTGTCGACCAGCTCTTCCGAGACGTTCCCTCCGGCCTCGGCGCCCACGGCCCGCTGCGTGTCTCCAACGCCGAGCTCGACGAGATCATGGTGCGCGGCGCCGCCTGGATGGTCGAGCGCGGCTACGGCACGGAAGCCGACCTCGACGCCACGGAGTCGCGTGGAGCGATTCCCGGCGCCAGCCCCGCGACCGTCAGCCAGCGGGCGCGTCAGCGCGGCCACGAACAGCTCGGCACGCTGGGCGCCGGCAACCACTTCCTCGAAGTGCAGGCCGTTGAGGCCGTGTACGATGAGGCCGCCGCCCGCGCCTTCGGCCTCGACCTCGGCGTCGGGCAGGTCGTCGTCTTCTTCCATTGCGGGTCGCGCGGCTTCGGCCATCAGGTCTGCCAGGACTACCTCGACGTCATGGAGAAGGCGGCCCGTAAGTACCACATCTCGCTGCCAGACAAGCAGCTCGCCTGCGCGCCCATCAAGTCGAAGGAGGGGAAAGACTACCTCGCCGCCATGGCCGCCGCCGCCAATTTCGCCTGGGCCAACCGCCAGGCCATCGCCCACTGGACGCGACAGGCCGTCGCGCGCGTCCTCGGCCGCAGCGTCGAAGAGATTGGCCTCCAGCAGGTGTACGACGTCGCCCATAACATCGCCAAGATCGAGGAGCACCGCGTCGACGCCCGGCGAACGCGCCTCTGCGTCCACCGCAAGGGGGCGACGCGCGCCTTCCCCGCCGGCCATCCCGAGGTGCCCACGAAGTACCGCGACGTCGGCCAACCCGTGCTCGTGCCCGGCGACATGGGGCGCTACTCGTACCTCTGCGTGGGGACGGAGCAGGCGATGGCGGAGACGTGGGGCTCGACCTGTCACGGCGCGGGACGGATGCAGAGCCGGGGCGCGGCGAAGCGGGCGCTGAAGGGCATCGACATCGCCGCGCGGCTACAGGCGCAGGGGATCGTGATACGGGCGCAGAACCGCGCGCTGCTGGCGGAGGAAGCAAGCGAGGCCTACAAGGACGTGGCGGACGTGGTCGAGGTGCTGGACCGCGCGGGGATAGCGCGCAAAGTCGCCCGCATGCGCCCGCTCGGCGTGATCAAGGGCTAACGACAGCGCGAGTCTCGGACCCGCTCCCAGTCCGGCAGGGTCGGCCTCCGTGCCCCGTCCGCACCCGCCTGCAACCACGCAGGGGAGGGCTTCACCTCATAGCATCTACGCCGCGTCTCTCTTACCGCGGCGGCCTCTCTTCGACAGCCGTTCGAAGCGCCGGTCAACCTCATTCCGGACGCTTTTCATCCTCGCGTTTTCGTTCGGGGACAAGGACGAGGGCAAACCATCACCCGCTTCCAACTCCGATCGTTGCGCCCTGAAAGCTTCCATGAAGACCAGATTCGCGGGCTCGGTTGGGACGTCCTCTCCGGGAGCGAGATCGACCGCTGAAGGAGGCAAAGGCTCTTCCGACTGTGCAGGAGTCTGCGCGGCGTCGTCATCTTCGCAGGCGGGCGCGGGAGAACGCCGTGCCGCGCTTCCGCGACGGGCGTCACCCGCCGCCTGCGGCTCGCCCGGCAGTCTTATCGCCGGCAGGGCAGGCCGGTTCTTGTCCAGACCCAGGATCCTGCCGACCGCCCAGCCGGTAGCGACCGTGCCAATGACAAGTGCCAGCAACTTGCGCATCGAATTCACGCCTCTCAACAGGATAATCGGCGCTTCCGGGTTCGCCCGCAGGCCGGGCGCGTCGCCGTGTCGGGACGACGATGCGGCTCAGCGACAGCGCAGAAGGCAGCGCCAGCCCGCGAGTCCGCGCCGGTCGCTGCAGATGTAGGGGAGGGCTTCAGCCCTGCCGAAGTCGAGTTGTGCCATGCCTACCAGCGGAGTTCGATGCCCTCTGACTCCAGCGCCTTCTTCAAGCGACGCCGCATCTCCCCCATCACCTCCCACTGACGCACCGGCTTGGTCACGCCCATCACCTTCAGCGATACCCCCGAGTCCTTGAACGCCTCCACCCGCACCACGTGCGGCGCCTCCACGATCTGCGGCCCCCACTCCGCGTCCGACGCCATCTCGCGGCCCACGGCGTCGATCACCGCCGTCGCCCGGTCGAGGTCGGCGCTGTAGGCCACCGTCACGTTCATGTTCACGCCCGACCATTCGCGCGTGTGGTTGCTCGCCACCCCAATCTGGCTGTTGGGGATGCTGTGCACCGTCCCGTCGAGGTCGCGCAGCACGGTGCGCCGCAGGCTCACGTCCTCCACGCGCCCGAAGATGCCCGCCACCGTTACGCTGTCGCCGATGCCGTACTGGTTCTCGATGAGGATGAACAGACCGTTTATCGTGTCGCGGACGAGCGTCTGGGCGCCGAAGCCGACGGCGATGCCGACGATGCCGACGCCCGCCAGCACGGGGGCGATGTTTATCCCCAGCTCCGGCAGGGCGGTGAACAGCCCGGCGACGACGATCACGACCTCGCCAGTGCGCACGAAGACCAGCGTCAGGGTGTTGACGCGCTTCACCGCCTCCTCTTCCGTGCGGCCGAGCAGGCGGCGTCGCATCATGGCGTCGACGGCGCCGGGGACGAGGCGTCGTAGCGCGACGACAAGAACGGCGGCGACGGCGGCGATAACGAGGATGCGCAGCCCGTGCGTGACCAGCCAATCGGTGACGCGGTCATGGCTGATCCCGGCGACAAGCGCGGTGGTCAGAGCCTCCATACTTCCTTCCCCCGTTGGTAGGCGCACACCACACCCGGCTTCGGCGCGGCGCACATGCAGACCCCCGGCAGAGGGATTCCCCTCTGCACTCCCCTTCGACCGGCGGGGAAGACGCCCGCCCTATGGCGCGGGCGGCTACTGGGGGACGCGCTCCAGCGGCGCGTAGCTCAGCAGCAGCTTCTTGATCCCCGCTTCGCCCTTGAAGGCCACCGTCACCTTCTGGTCCATCCCGTCGATCTCGCAGCTCACGACGATCCCCTCGCCGAAGCGGGCGTGCCGCACGCGGTCGCCGGCCACGAACGCGGGCTCCGCGGGCGTGTCGCGCGAGACATCGCTGGGGAACGACCACGCCTGCCGTCCCGCCGCTCCCGCCCGACGCCGCGTCACCGGCTCGCCATAGCGAGTCGACGTCTCCGCCGCGACCAGCAGCTCGGGCGGTATGTCCTTCAGGAAGCGCGACGGCGGGTTGTGCGTCCCCATCCCCATGTGGTGGCGGCGGAAGGCCCGCACCAGGTACAGCCGCTCCTTCGCGCGCGTCACGCCGACGTAGCACAAGCGCCGCTCCTCCTCCATCTGCGCCGGGTCGTCGTAAGAGCGGATGTGCGGCAACATCCCCTCCTCCATGCCGACGATGAACACCACTGGGAACTCCAGCCCCTTCGCCGCGTGCAGCGTTATCAGCGTGACGGCGTCCACCTTCTCATCGTACTCGTCCGTATCGGTCATCAGCGCCACGTCCTCGAGGAAGGAGATTAGCGCCTGCTCCGGCGCCAGGCCGTCGTACTCCGCGGCCACGTTGCGCAGCTCCTGGACATTGTCCCAGCGCTCTTCGCCGTCCTCGAACTCGCCCAGCAGGAACTGCCGGTACTCGATGCGCTCGATGAGGCGGGTCAGCAGCTCGGAGAGCGTCAGGTCGGGCGCTTCGGCGATGAGCTCGTTCACCAGGTCGAGAAAGGGTAGCAGGTTGCGCACGACGCGCGCCGCGAAGGGGTGCCGCGGCGTCTCCGCGCCCTCCCCCGTCGCTTCCGCCCGCTCCTGCTCCGCGACGAGCTGGAGGGCAGCGTACATCGGCACCTGGAGCTCGTTCGCCCAGCGCCCCAGTTCTTCCATCGTCCGCTGCCCGATGCCCCTCGCCGGGACGTTGATCACCCGCGCCAGGCTCACGCTGTCGAACGGGTTGTGGATCAGGCGCAGGTAGGCCATGATGTCCTTCACCTCGCGCCGTTCGTAGAAGCGGGTGCCGCCGATAAGGCGATAGCGTATGTTCTCGCGCACGAACGCCTCCTCCAGCGGCCGCGACTGCGCGTTCGTCCGGTACATCACCGCGATGTCTCCCCAGCGGTGCTCGCCGCCGCTCACCAGCGACTGTACCTGCGCCGCCACGAACTCCGCCTCCTCCTCTTCATCGTACGCCTCGTACGCCATGACCGGCTTACCCGGCCCCCTGTCCGTCCAGAGGCTCTTCTCCTTGCGCTGCTCATTTCGGCTGATTATCGAGTGCGCCGAGTCGAGAATGGTCTGCGTCGAGCGGTAGTTCTGCTCGAGATAGACCACACGCGCGTTCGGGAAGTCGCGCTCGAAGTTGAGGATGTTGCGCAAATCGGCGGAGCGCCAGGAGTAGATCGACTGGTCGGGGTCACCGACGACGCAGATGTTGCCGTGGCGGGCCGCGAGTTGCCGCGCCAGCGCGTACTGCGCGACGTTCGTGTCCTGGAACTCGTCGATCAGCAGGTAGCGATAGCGCTCCTGGTACTTTTCGAGCACGTCCGCATGCTCGCGAAAGAGCAGCACCGCCTTCAGGAGCAGATCGTCGAAGTCGAGGGCGTTGTTCTCCGTCAGCAGCGACTGGTAGCGCTCGTAGGCGCGCGCCACCACCTCCTCGAAGTAGCTCGACACCGACTGCGCGTACGTTTCGGGCGTCGCCAGTTCGCTCTTCGCCTTCGAGATGATCGCCAGGAGCGCCTTTGGGTGGTACCGCTTCTGGTCGAGCTGAAGTTCCGCCAGGGCGCGTCGCATGACGGCAATCTGGTCGGCCTCGTCGTAGATGGCGAAGCCGCGCCCGACGCCGGTCCGCTCGCCGTCGACGCGGAGGATGCGGGCGCAGATGGCGTGGAACGTGCCGAGCGCTATCGCCTGCATCTGCTCGCCTATCAGGCCGAAGACGCGCTCCTTCATCTCCCGCGCCGCCTTGTTGGTGAAGGTCACGGCCATGATCCGGTACGGACTGACGCGGCGGTGCGCGACCAGGTAAGCGATGCGATGGGCGATGACCCGCGTCTTGCCGCTCCCCGGGCCGGCGAGTATCAGCAGGGGGCCGTCCGTGGTCTCGACGGCTTCTCTCTGGGGCGGGTTCAGCCCTTCAAGGATATCGGTGGACAATTGCTGTTCCCTGACAAGGAGGATCGGGCGCTGAGACGGCTGCTGTAGACGCCGCAAACCTGGAGGCAGCTTCCGCAACAACATTCTATCATCGCCCTGTGGGAGCTTCAACGCGAGGCCCGGCGGCCCGCGAAGCAATAGCACGAGCCGCATTCTCGTGCTATAATCGCCGCGAATACAGACGGGGAACGCCTTCCGGGAGGAAACATGCTCGAAGTAGGCCCGTTCAGCGACTGGAACGCCGTGATCCGGCTGGTGGCAGCCCTCGCCGGCTCCTATCTCGCGATCCTCTGGCTAAGCGCCGTCGTCTGGACATACCGCGACGTGAAAGACCGCAGCAATGACACGCTTTCGCAGGTAATCGCCGTCCTCCTCGTCATCGTCTTCAACGTCCCCGGTCTGATCATTTACCTCATTCTGCGCCCGCATCAGACGCTGGCGGAAGCGTACGAGCGCAACCTGGAAATGGAGGCGATGCTGCACGAGATGGGCGAGCAGAGCTTCTGCCCCACCTGCCGCCGGCGTGTCCAGGCCGACTTCCTCTACTGCCCCCACTGCTCGGTCGCTTTGCGGACGCCCTGCTCCGACTGCGGCAAACCCCTCGTGCTGAGCTGGTCGGTTTGCCCCTACTGCGGCACGCGACAGCCCGCAGCGCGCCCACAGCCCAGCGTAGCCGCCGTGCCGGAAACGGCCCCGGTCGATACCGCCCCCAAGCTGTCGGTGACGCCGCCCCCTTCGTAGCCGGAATCTGTCGGTGGGAAACAGTTAAGCGGAAGGCTCTCCAGCCGTCTGGCTCCGCGTACGCGACGCGCTTTCGAAGCGAGGGCATCGCTGAAACAAACACCTGGTCAGGCGTGGCACATTCGCGAAACGGCTGGAGGGCAGGCGAAGATGACGGCTCTCAGATCGGCAGCATGTCCCGGCGCAGGCGTTCCTTCATTAGCTCGCCGGCGCGCTCGATCTTGCGCCGGCCCGTGAAGCGCGCGCCTTCGTACAGCCGCTCCAGACGCTGCATCACTGCGGGCGTCTCTTCGGCGACCAGCAGCACCGTCATCTTCTGCCGCGATGCCCTGTCGAGCAGGTACGGGCTGGGATCGACCCCGCCGGTCAGAATGATGTGCGATAGGCCGGTGTCGAGGGCGGCAAGCTGAAGATCGGTCCGGTCGCTGCGGGTCACTACCGTCTTGTCCGACCAGCGATAGAAGTAGGGGCGGCCGGCGTCGGCGCTGACGGGGCCGATGACGGGAAACTCCACCGGCTCCTGCCCGCTGCCGTTGCCCAGGAGCACCTTTGCCTGGAGGTCGGCTATCACCTGTTCGAGCGTGGGCGACGCCAGCGTCCGGTCTTCGGGGAGGGCTGCAAGGCAGCTCAGGCCTTCGCGGCCGAAGGCATCGAGGGTGCGTTGGAGGTTCTTCTCGGGCACGAAGTTGGCGACGACGCCGATGAGCTTTTCTCCCAACGACTGCGCCGTCGCCTGCACGCCGGCGAACGCCCCTGAAAGCGGGTCACGCATCGCCAGCACGATCTTTGCGCCCAGAGCGTCTGCGGCCTCCTCAATCGACGGTGCGGAGGCGTGCTCGATAAGGCACAAGTCGGCTCCTGTCTTCTTAATCTCCTGGTCAAGCTGTTTCAAGGTGAGCGCGTGTCCAGGCGTCTGAACACCGGGTAGCGACAGAAGGAGGTTTGCGTCCTCGTCGGCGCTCGCTTCGTCGGTTTTGTCGCTCCGGAGTCGGCAAGCCCAGACAGCGCGCCCCTCCGCGGCGAGGCACTGGGCGAGACCCGCGAGGACGGCCGTCTTGCCGACGCGCGCGTTGGAATCGGGCCTAGAGCGTTGGAACGCTATCAGCATCCTGTACATCGTTGCCTCCGGCCGGGGAATTGAGCTGGTCGCAGACGTCTCTAGACTAAGGGCATACCGCCTTAATCGCAAGAGCGGACCGGAAGCGGGCCGCCGGGCCGCTACGGCTCCAGGCAGAACGGGATACAGTTGCCGGGCCCCTCCGGGCTTTCCGTGGAGCCTTTGGGCACGCTGCGCTAGCGCGCCTTCCACCGTCTCCATCCGACCCAGGCGCCACCCACCACGGCCGCCGCCGCGATGAGCCCCACGACGATCCCCACAGTGGTGCCGGTTGAACCGCCCTCATCCGATTCGTCCCCGGCCGGCTTCGGGGTCGCTGTGCGGCCGGGGGTCTTCGCCGCAACGGCCGTCTGAGCGGCCGCCGCAGTCCTGGTAGCGGCTGTCAGGCCGGGCGTCCCTCCCGCTTCAGCCGTTTGGACGGCGGCAGCCGTCCCTGTGGCGGCCACGGGCGGAAGCGTGGCCCCGGGGGGCAGCGGCGTCTGGCCTGCGGGAGTTTGGCCTGCAGGTGCGCCTTCCCCTCCCGGCGGGGTGGGCGAGGGACCGGTGACGGGAGGCTCGGCGGTCGGCACTGCGGCGGCCCCGTTCACGTGAGTGCCCCCAAAGCACTGCATGGGGAAGAGCACGCCGGGACACGTGCCCATTTCGGTCGCATCGGTGTATCCCAGTAGACCGTCCGATACAGTGAAAACGTTAGACCCTTCCGCAAGGGCGCGGAACTCGATCACGGCTATCGCGCCCGATGTCTCATCATCCCCCAGCGTCCACGGGCCGAGGAGGCTTGCGCAGGTGATGAACGCCTCGCCGTTGCCCGCGCCGCTGGCCGGATTGAGGTCGCCCCTGGGCGGCGCTATGCCCATGCTCGAGCAGTCCCAGTCGGAGCCCAGGCCGTCGCCCCAGACAGTGTTGCCGCCGTTCGCGTCGGGGTTCGAGTCCAGGCAAGCCCCCGTGCACTCCACGTCGGGCGCCTTGTCGATGGTGTCGTCATAGGTCACTTTGAAAGAGATTGTGCCGGGTGGGTAGCCGGGGTAAAGGCCTGTCGCGCAGATGGCGACCCCGTACTCCTGCCCGACCTCGTGCCTGCTCGACGTATCGATGTCAGCGCAAGGGCCGTCGCTCGTATCCATGTCGAGGCGAATGGCCAGCTCTTCATCCGCCATGGCGTCGCTGTCTCGCTGCGAGAGGAGAAGAGCGGCGATCGCCAGGCAGGTCAACAACAAGAAGGAAAGCGCGAGGAGCGCTGTACGGTTGATGAGTCGCATGCCGTATCTCCTTCGAGGTACTCGCCCGTAGTGTCACTGATGACAGTCGTTGAACATAACGCGTTGTCAAGCGGCTTGTCAAGGAGAGCCGCCGGCAACCAAAGCGGCGGCCGGTAACAAGGTGTCTGATGGTTTATCGACCGAGGGCGGGAGAAGGCAAACCCCCCAGGCGCCGTGGGCAAAGGGCCTGCGAACGGCTCTACCTGACTGAACGAGAACGACGGCCGCCGCGCGAGGGGCCGCGCGCGGGAAGCGATGAGGCATATGCGCAGCCTCGGCCCGTTCGTGTTATGCGGGGGAGAGGGCGGGACTGGCGGTACGCCGTATCCTAAGTTCTATCCGATGAAGGGCCAACCTGCCCTGCTACGCGGCGACATCCGGTTGACGGGGCGGCGGCCCTTTTGCGACAATAAGAACGGTCAAATCCGCAGGCAGCTTCTCGCCCAGGTCGAAGAGCCGGGATTCTGCGTTTCCGAGAAGCGTTGCCGGTGCCGAGGTAGCTCAGTCGGTAGAGCACATGACTGAAAATCATGGTGTCGGCGGTTCGATTCCGCCCCTCGGCACCAACGACTGCTTCCCGCTTACCCGTCGCGGATGATCGTCCCATCGAACCGATTGCGCTGTCCGCGTTTCTCCTCTATGATTGCCGCGACGTTGAGCGTCGTCTGCCTCTGTCGCTGAACGGACAAGGAGGGAACCATGTCGAAGGGCATCCTTAAACTCGCCATCTCGACGCTGACGGTTCTCGTCGCCCTGCTCCTGGCGGGAATGCCTCCACAACCCGCTTCGGCGGCGGTCCTCACTGTGGATGATGACGGATCGGACTGCGTGGACGGGGGCGCGCCGGACTTTGCCACCATCGGCGCGGCGGTAGCAGCCGCCGCTCCCGGGGACACGATCCGCGTCTGCGAAGGCGACTACACACAGACTTCCCTCAGCATTAACTCGCCGAGCCCCCTCACGATTACCGGCCCGGGCGACACACCTGAGGCCGACGGCGAGGCCGTTGTCCACCACGGCGGCGGGTTCACGACCCTTTTCGACATCAACGCCAGCAACATCAGGGTCAGCGGCCTCATCCTTGACCTGACGCCGAGCGGCCCGGCCACCAGCGGCTTTGAGATTTCCGGCGACAACGTTGTCATAGCCAACAACGAGATCATGAACGGAACAGCGGGGGCGATGTCCATTACCGGTACCCCTAGGCCGGCGGGCGTAGTTGTGGACAACAACAACATCCACGACAACGGTGACGGCGTCGTAGCCTACTGCAACTCATGTGAGATCACAGACAATACCCTCGATGCCGAAGGCACGCGCGGGATCGACGTTAACGGCGATAATGCCGTCATTACCGGCAACACGGTCACGGAGGGCTGGTCGGCAATAAGAGTCGCCGGCAACAACGCGCTGGTCGAAGGAAACAACGTTTCTCCGGCCGCAGACCACGTGGCGATTCAGATACTTCCCGGCAGCGCAGTCGTGCGCGGTAACACGATTACGGGCGCCTCGGGGACGGGGATCTCTGCCCGAATCTCGAGTCCTGCCTACGCCGACATCGATGTCGACATCGTGGGCAACTCTCTCACCGGCCTCGATAAAGGGATCGAGCTCTACGACACCGATTTCGACGACGAATACGAGATCACGGCCCTCATAGGCGGTTCCGCCCCCGATGCCAACACCTTCCGGTCGAGCGGCGGCGCCCTCGGCGACAACCACTACCTGCTGGACAATGAGTCCCCCACTAACGTCAACGCTGAATACAATGATTGGGGGTGGTGCTTCGAGAACGAGATTGCCGGTGAGATAAGGGACCAGGCGGACGATCCGACCCGAGGCGTCGTCGATTTCGTGCCCTTCATCGAACCGGAAATCTGCAGCGAGCTGACGGCCACTCCTTCCCCCACCCCGTTCCGTCGCTCGACAAGCACGCCCGAGCCGACCGCGACCTCCACGCCGGGCGCGGCCACATCGACGCCTCTCCCGCAGCCCACGGCGCCGCTAGCGACCGCTACCGCAACACCGGGAGGTGCGCCGGCTGCGACCGTCATTCCGCCTCCCACCGGCAGCGGCCCCTCGGGAGGCCCCTTCTTGCCGGCAGCCGCGCTGGGATTCCTCGCGATAGTGGGAGCAGTGGCGGCGCTCAAGGCCGCGCGCAGGGCGCTGCGCCACTGACGAGCGCAGAGTCGTCGGCAGGACAACCGGCGGCAGCCGCCCCGTAGCGAAGCGGAAGGGACCGGCCAGTTGTCCCTCATCGCCGGGTTCTCTTCGACCGTAATCATTCCTTGGGCTACACTTGGCCTATCTCATCCTGCTTCAGAGAAGGAGGCGGCAATGGAGCTCAAGGGATCGCAGACGGAGAAGAACCTGCTCACCGCGTTCGCCGGCGAGTCGCAGGCCAGAAACCGCTACACGTACTTCGCGACGAAGGCCCGCGAGGAAGGCTACGAGCAGATCGCCGAGCTCTTCCTCGAAACGGCAGAGAACGAGCGAGAGCACGCCAAGGTCTTCTTCCAGTACCTCGAGGGCGGCGAAGCTGAGGTCAGCGCCGCTTTCCCCGCCGGCGTCATCGGCGACACCGCCGCAAATCTGGCAGCGGCGGCGGCCGGCGAGCGCTACGAGCACTCCCAGATGTACCCGGAGTTCGCGCGCGTGGCGCAGGAAGAGGGCTTCGCCGAGATCGCGAAGAGCTACCGCGCCGTCGCCGTCGTCGAGCGGCAGCACGAGAAGCGCTACAACGAGCTGCTGGCCAACGTGCGCGAGGGCAAGGTGTTCAAGAAGGACGAGCCTGTCCGCTGGAAGTGCCGCAACTGCGGCTACGTCCACACGGGGAAGGAGCCGCCGGAGACGTGCCCGGCGTGCCGCTACGCAAAGAACCACTTCGAAGTGCTGGCAGAGAACTGGTAAGCGCCCGGCCCCCACGCAACCGGCGCCGGTCAAGAAGGGTAGCGAAGGAGAACACCCATGTCGGTCGTGCTCTACGAGAAGAAAGGACATACGGTCGTAATCACGTTGAACCGGCCGGAGGCGATGAACGCCATCAACCAGGAGGTGCGGGCCGGCTATCGAGACGCGCTGCTCCGGTTCCGCGACGACGACGACGCCCGCACGGCTATCATCACCGGCGCGGGGGAGAAGTCGTTCTCCGCGGGCGCCGACCTCAAAGAGATGAGCCGGCGCCAGCTCGAGGGCGGCCCCAATCCCTTCTGGGGCGGGACGCCCGCCGTCCTTTTGCGCCAGATAGAGCTTTGGAAGCCGGTTGTCGCCGCCGTCAACGGCTACTGCATCGCCGGCGGGCTCGAGCTGGCGCTTGCCTGCGACATACGTCTCGCGTCCGAGAACGCCTCCTTCGCCCTCACCGAGGTCACCCGCGGCATCATTCCCGGCAACGGCGGCACCCAGCTCTTGCCCCGTACGGTGCCCCTCGGCATGGCGTTGCAGATGCTTTACACCGGCGAACGGATCGACGCCCAGGAGGCATACCGCATCGGCCTCGTGAATAAGGTCGTGCCCCAGGCCGAGCTGATGTCAGAGGCGCTGGCGCTGGCGGAGCGCATCAACGCCAGCGCGCCGATTTCGGTGCGGCTGGTGAAGGAGGTCGCGCTGCGCGGCCTCGACCTGCCCTTCGTCGATGGCTTGCGGCTGGAGTCGATGTTTTCGCTGTTCGTGCACACGACGGAGGACGCGAAGGAAGGACCGCTTGCGTTCGCGCAAAAACGGCAACCGGTCTACAAGGGACGATAGTACGCGCACGCTGATTTGCCCGCGCCTTGTCGATCGGTTACGGATTGGCTATAATTAGGGGCGCTGAGGTCAGGGTAGACTTACCGGCCGGCAGCAAGTTCGGGAGCGGAAGTAGCTCAGCGGTAGAGCACCTCCTTGCCAAGGAGGGGGTCGCGGGTTCGAATCCCGTCTTCCGCTCCAAACGCCGAAGTGGCGGAATTGGTAGACGCGACAGTCTCAAAAACTGTTGGGGGGCGACCCCCGTGCCGGTTCGATCCCGGCCTTCGGCACCAACCGCGCTCGGGAGCAAGGCGGGGATGAGCCCGCCTTATTGATGTCGCGAAGTCGCTGCCGAGTGGTGTAATGGTAGCACCAGGGACTTTGGATCCCTTAGTCCAGGTTCGAGTCCTGGCTCGGCAGCCAGAATACGGATCGTTCCACATCGGCGCTCCCCGATAGCTCAATCGGTAGAGCGGGCGGCTGTTAACCGCTAGGTTGCAGGTTCGAGTCCTGCTCGGGGAGCCAGTTCTCTCATTATCCGAACTCACAACGTAGGCCCGCTCTCCCAGGTCCACCCCTGGAAGATGGTGCAGGGTCACGTTGACTCGGTACCACTTCGAGCGCACCCTCGTCGCGAACGCTCCACGGGCCTTCGGCAACTTCTCCTTGGAGGGGTCGAACGGGTGGACCTCCACCTCCCGGATTAGCAGCTGGAACAGCTCCTTCTGGTCCTCCAGGGGAAGCAGGTTCACTAGCCTCTCGAAGTCCTGGAGACTCCGGCGGATGATTTCCGCGTCCAGGACCCGTTTCTGTCGCCGCTCGATGTCGAGTTGCAGCTTCTCGCACAAGGCGAGGAGCCGCTCCTTCTCCCGCACGAGTTGCTTGTACTCTTCTCGCACGTCCTCGGAGAGCATGTCCTCCTGCTTCATAACCTCGACGATACGCCGGATACCGACCGTCAAGTCGCCGATCTCCTCCTGGTGCCGGCGTTGCTCTTTTTTCAAAGAGGTCAACGACCGAGTCGCGTCGCGATTGGCGGCATCCACGCACGCCTGGAGGATGCTGGGGTTGTTGCCGAGGTCGGTCAGAACCTGCTTGATTAGGGCTTCGAACTCCCGTGCCGGCAAGGCGCGCACCGAACACCCCGAGTGGCTGCCGTCCTGTGTTACGGAAGTGCATGCGTAGTACAGGTAGGGCCTCCCGTCTTTCGTCTTCTTACCCGAAGGATACGGAGTCATTGCCAGTCCACACGCGCCGCACCGCAGGATGCCCTTCAAGAGGTGCACATGGTCATCCTTGTAGTGGAGGCCGTTGCCCTCTCGGCCATTCCCGATAGCTCTATTCGCTTGCTCCCAGGTCTCCTGATCGACGATGGGTTCGTGGTTGCCCGGGTAGAGGTCGCCGTTGTAGCGGATAAAGCCTTTGTAGATGGGGTTGCGCACAATCGCCTTCACCGTGTCCTCGTCGAAGCGCTTACCACCTACCTCTTGGCTGGACCCTTGGCGCCTAACGACGGTGCGCATCTTCGTTCGGTAACCGAGGCTGTTGGCCTCGTTGGCTACCGCGCGGGGAGAACGGGTCTCGACCAGACGCCGAAAGACGAATGTTACGGTCTCGGCCTCACGCTCGTTGCGCCGAAGCTGCTGGGTCTGCCGCGAATAGTCAAATCCGATGGGCACGTAGCCGCCGTTCCACAATCCCCTTTCTGCCCGGCCCGCCATCTTGCTCAGCGTTCTCTCCCTCGTGAGCTCCCGCTCGAACTGGGCGAAGCTGAGGAGGATGTTCAGCATGAGCATTCCAGTCGAGTCCGAGGTGTCGAAGTGCTGCGTCGCCGAGACGAACGAGACGCCGTGCTCCTTCAGCACCTCCCAGAACTCGTAGAAATCCTTCAGAGACCGCGAGATGCGGTCAATCTTGTAGGTGACCACGACGTCAATCTTGCGGTCCCTGACGTCCTGCAGGAGTTCTTGAAGGCCCGGGCGGCTGAGATCTTTCCCAGACTAGCCGCCATCCTCGTAGACGCCAGCGAGATGCCAGCCTTTTTCTTTCTGGATTTCGATGTAGCTGGCGCATACTTCTTTCTGTCGCTCCAGCGAACTGTATTCGCTCCTCGCCTGTTCGTCCGTGGAGACTCTGGTGTAGATCGCACACCTCATGTCTGTGCCTCCTCTGGTCCCATTCTCGTCGGTCACGCGTAATCTTCCGGGTTGATCGCGGTCAGCCCAGCCCAGGCTGCGGCTTGAGCCAGCGCCCTGTCTGCGGTTACGAAGGCTCCAGTCTCCAGGCCGCGCCGTCGAGCGTTGGCGAAGGCCACGCGCGCCCCCGCCAGGTGAAGCGCGTCCAACGTTCGCAGCGCCACCGAGGGTGGACTTGTGAGGAGCATGGAAGCAGCGTCCTCTGTAACGCCCTGCGTTACCGCCAGCATCACGTACTCCCTGGCGTCAGCAACGAAGGAGCGGAACACAATGTCCCGCTGTTCCGAAGTCAAGTCACCTTCACGCGTTCGGCGGGCCAGCGCTGACGCCAGCTCAACAGCAGCCAGCAGTGGAACCGCGACAGGCTCGGACGAGACCAGCGAGTTGACCCAACCCGAGCCTGGTTCCGGCAGGTATCGTTTGACCAGGGCGCTCGTGTCCAGATAGTGCAGCGGCATCGGTTCAGACGCGTTCTCTCCGCTCCTCCAAAATGGTCGAAGACAGGGGAGGAGACAGCGTGGGCAGCAACGCGACCAGCTCCTCACGGCTCGGCATTTCCTCCTCAGGAGGAAACTGGGCCGGGAAGCGGCTGACCTCGATGTCCACTGTTATTTCCCCCAGGGCCGTTTTGATATGCGATAGCTGCTCCATGAGGGCGCTATTCCTTTCGGGCACCTGATCGCCACGACCGAGCGCCTGCGCTAGGGCCGCTACGATAGTCTGATTCAGCGAGTTGCCCGTTCGCCGGCAGGCATCATGCAGGCGCCGGTGCAGGTCGTCCGGGAGTCGAAGGGTGATCCTGGCCACTGCGCTCTCTATGACACTATGGTGTCGCATCAATACTAGCATTGGGCCACGGCCGATGCAAGCAGTCATGCGCCTTACACCTGTTAGCCACATGCCGAAGCACCATCCCCAGAAGGGCCCTGCGTCTCGCGTCGGCCTTCGCAGGTCCTGTCATCCGGCGCTGCCTCGAGCCTCGCGTCACCAGCAGTCCGTTCTGGCCCACCGTGTTGCTCTGGAGACCGCAACGTCGCTTCGTCAGACAGCACTGCGTACAGGTAGACGCCCTGAAGGAGGACCTCACCTATCTTCGCCAGCCTCTCTTGAGGGGGCACCGACGGATTGTGGAACGTTATCTCGCCATTCTGGACTCGCTGCAGGCTGATGTTCGGGAGGTGACGGCGGAGGTTTACGGCCAGGCCCGGCAAGACCCCAGAGCCAGGCTGCTCATGACTATCCCAGGCATTGGGCCCCTCACTGCCCTGCTTTTCCTGGCCGAGGTTAGGGGTCTCCACAGGTTCCCAGATGCGGCGAAGTTGGTGTCCTTTGCCGGCCTGGCCCCTCGGGTACGGGCCTCAGGCGGCAGGGTGCATCTCGGACACATCACCAGCAAGGCTCCTCCTTGCTGAGGTGGACCTTCACCGAGGCAGCGGCTAGGACGGGCCAGAACCAGCGTTCGCCGGGGCAGTAGTACCGACGCATCCAGGCGCGGCACGGATCGCAGACGGCGATAACAGCGCTGGCACGCAAGCTGCTGACCATCGCCTATTTCGTGGTGAAGACCGGACGTCCCTATGAGGAACGGGGGTAGCTCCTTGGCAACATGGCCGGGAAAGAGGCCCATTTTTTGATTGAGCGCCCCCATCGGACTGAGATCATGTGCCGGAGAGCACGAATAGATATATGACGATTGGCTTGCAAGGCCCGTCCGGGGGATGGAGGGCTGGCTACCCTTTGCCCAATGCATTGTAGCGGCTCGTCAAGGCTCCCGACTTTGTCTGGACGCCTCACGGGGCTTCGGCCTTGACTTCGCCGCTGGCAGTTACCTGTCAAAAGGGCAGCCGCAGCGAGGACAGAACGCCAATTGGGCAGACGTTGAAATTGACTGTGGCGGATGTTATAGTTTGTTAAGTCTACTTCGTCAGGGGGCAGATGGTTACCGCTTCTGTCGGTTCACCAGAGTGGATCAGAGGTCTTCGGACTGAGCTAGGGCTTACGCAAAGCCAACTCGCCGAGCGTCTAGGCGTGACGGTAGTCACGATCAGTCGGTGGGAGAATGGCCAGTCGCGCCCGAACAGGCTTGCCGTCAAGGCGCTGACCACGCTGGCGGCGAGTGCAACAACGGCCCTTGGGAACGTGGATCGCCGGCTTGGGCACGCCCGCGTTGGCGAGCCGTTGGCCGTATACGCTGCGGCGGGCCAATGGCCAAGCCCCGACTTCAGGGTTGACCCCGGACTGGTCCGCCTGTTCGTGGAGGGCGAGCGTCTCCGCTACGGTCATCTCTTCAGCCCAACGTTCGGCACCGAGACCGCCCTCATCGACCCGCTCCCGCACCAGATTATTGCGGTCTATCAGAGGATGCTGACTCAGCCTCGCCTCCGCATGCTCCTTGCGGACGATGCCGGGGCAGGGAAGACGATCATGGCTGGCTTGTATGTGCGGGAAATGCTGAGCCGGCACTTAGTACGTCGCGTACTCATCGTCTCTCCAGCTGGCCTTGTCGGGAACTGGAAGCGCGAGATGCGGGTTCTGTTCTCGTTGCATTGTCGAGAGGTAACAGGCTTCGACTGTCGGACTGACAACCCGTTTTCAGGCCCAGGAAGCGACCTCGTGGTAGTGAGCGTCGACACTCTAGCCGCCGATCGGGCCTACGAGCGGTTGGCTCAACCTCACACTGTGCCCTATGACCTGGTGGTCTTCGACGAGGCTCACAAACTGACAGCTATCAGGAACGCCGATGGCACCTACGAGACGACCGACCGCTACAAGCTGGCTGAACTTCTAGCGGGCGCGGAGCCGCTGCAGGAGAGCCACCCGCCGCGCCACCTCTCATGGCACGCGCACCACCTGCTGTTACTGACTGCTACTCCCCACATGGGGAAAGACTTTCCGTACTACGCCCTATGGCGGCTGCTAGAGCCGAACGCGCTGAAAACGGTCGATGCATTCAACAGCTTCCCCCCTGAGGCGAGGGCGCGGCACTTTGTCCGCCGCACGAAGGAGGAAATGGTGCGGTTCGACGGGAGCCGTCTTTACCCGTCTCGAGAAAGCACAACCGTCAACTATGATCTTTCCCCCGTGGAAAAGGAGCTCTATGACCAGTTGACCTCCTACGTGCGCACGCACTTCAACCGAGCCCGCTTTCTAAACCGCTCGGCCGCTCGGCTCGCGATGAGCGTCCTACAGCGCCGCGCCGCGAGTTCCACCTGGGCCCTGCTTCGGTCGCTGGAGCGGCGACGCGACCGGCTGGGCGAATACATTCGGGCCTTCTCTGTCCGGGAGCTGACCGAGGAGCGGCTCGCAGCGGAGCAAGCACGCCTCAGGCTCCGCGACATCGAAGAGGAGATGACCAGCGAGGAGGAAGAGCCTGAGGATGGGCGGGAGGCGCGGGATGTCGCTGAGGAAGCAGCCATGGGCGCCACCGCTGCCACGACCCTGGCGGAACTCGAGGCGGAGCGACTGGAGGTGCTGCAACTCCTGGACCTTGCGCAGCGCGCCCATGAGACGGGGGACGAGTCGAAGTTCGAGAAGCTGCGGGAAGTCATCCACGATGAGCGGTTCAAGGGAGAGAAGCTACTGATCTTCACCGAGCATCGGGACACCATGGAGTTCCTGGTCCGTCGCCTGGAGGGGATGGGTTACACAGAGGAGATCGCGCGCATCCACGGTGGGATGCCCTACCAGGAGCGCGAGGCTCAGATGGAGGCGTTTCGGACCCGCTGCCGGTTCATGGTGGCGACCGACGCCGCAGGCGAGGGCATCAACCTCCAGTTCTGCTGGATCATGGTGAACTACGACATCCCCTGGAACCCCGCCCGTATTGAGCAGCGTATGGGCCGGATCCACCGCTATAAGCAACGGCATGATCCCGTCGTTCTTATCAACCTGGTGGCAGGGAAGACACGTGAGGGTAGGGTTCTCAGGACGCTGCTGGAAAAGCTCGAACGCATTCGCAGGGAACTGGGGTCCGACAAGGTGTTCGACGTGATCGGCCGGCAGTTCCAAGGCATCTCCCTGAGCGAGCTCATCATGAGGGCTGTGGTGGAGGGCGAAGAGGATGAGAGTATCGCCAAGATCGAAGGCACCCTTACTAAGGAGCAGGTGACAGCCATCGAGGAGGCCGACGCGAAGCTTCGCGCCACAGGCGGCGACGTCGCGTCGCAGCTTCCCACGCTTCGGGCGCAGCGGGACCAGGACCAGCTGCATCGGCTACTCCCCGGTT
This sequence comes from Dehalococcoidia bacterium, assembly GCA_030018455.1. NCBI lineage: Bacteria > Bacillati > Chloroflexota > Dehalococcoidia > Dehalococcoidia bacterium. The sequence goes on along the minus strand of JASEFU010000004.1, from coordinate 36,078 downwards.
ACGTCAGACACTTTCTGGAGAAGTCCGCGCCCTACCTTGGGGTGAACATCGAAGGCGATTTGGACGGCCGGTTCTGGCTCAAACGCTTGCCGCTCCCTCTTACGCTAGCGATGGAGGACGCGACGGGCGGCATGGCACTCCCTCTGACCGTCAACAAGCCGGAACCGACCGATGATGTCCTGTTCTTGCGGCCGGGCGAGCCGTTCTTCGACCGTTATCGGGCCTTCTTCTCTGAACGCTTTGCAGCAGACGCGCTCCGTGGCGCTGCCTTCATCGATCCCTACGCCACGGAGCCCTACCTTTACCACCTGGCCCTCGTCTCTACGGTGCGCCGCGCCGACCCGGACTACCCTGAAGCCTTTGGGTCAGAACAGACGCTCGACGTGCGGCTGGCTGCCATTACGCAGACCTTCGACGGGACGACATGCGCCTGCCCTGTCGAGCTACCCATGGTCCTTCAGCTTGCGAAGCGGGTGCCGCCCACAGCCCTGCCGCCCATGGGTCAGGTCACGGAAGCCATCGAAGCCGCCAGAGCGCATCTTATGGACACCATCGCGCGTCCTGCGGCCGAGCGGATCGCCGCTGGCCTCGCCGCTTCGATCCCGGAGCGGGAGGCGTTCCTGCAAGCGGGATTCGACTACCAGGAGGCGGAGCTCCTCGGGACCCGAACCCGCTTGCGGGAGCGGGCGGACGCCGGCGACGCCCCGGCGCGGCGGGCGCTGGAAGAGGTGCGCAGAAAGCAGACGGATCTGGCTGTCCAGCGGGACCGCGCCCTCGCGATCCTGCGCCGGGAGCCGGAACTCGTTGACGCCAACGGCATCGCCTTCCTGGCCCACGCCCTGGTACTGCCGTCCAGCGATCCCGACGAGCGCGAACGCCATGACCGCGAGATCGAGCAGATAGCGATGCGCGTGGCGCGGGCCTATGAGGAATCCCTGGGCGCTACCGTGCACGATGTGTCCGATCCTCTCCAGAAGGTGGGCTTCGACCTCCTCTCGCGCCGATCTGACGGAGAAGAGCGGTGCATCGAGGTGAAGGGCCGTCGCGCCGTGGGCGATGTCCAGCTCTCCGAGAACGAGTGGGCCCAGGCCGCCAATCTGCGCCAGCAGTACTGGCTCTACGTTGTGTACGACTGCGCCGCTACCCACCCGCGGCTCTTGCGCATTCGAGACCCCTTTGCGAAGCTCCTGGTGCGGGCTAAAGGAGGCGTGGTGATAGACGAGGCAAGCGTGTTTGAGGCGGCAGAGGACACAATCTAATGCCTACAGGATTTCCTTATGTTCCCGCTATATTCTGTGACGAGACGGGCATGCATGGAAGCCCGTATATCTACCTGGGTTGCCTGCGCTGTTCTTACAGGCGCTCCGAGATTATCCGTGAAAAGTTGGCAAGTATCAGGACGAAAGAAAAACTCACGGCAGAGATGAAGTGGACTAAAGTTTCAAGAAAGTTCCTGAACGCGTACCAGGAATGGGTTGAGGTGTTTCTAGGGGATAAGGCATGTCGCTTTTTGGTGATGCGAGCGCCGCGTTCGTCGATAAGTAGGCGAAGAGAGGAAGGCTTCTTCAACGTATACAGGCATTTTCTTATGAGAGTCGTACCTCCACGCACGGGGTGCTATGTCTGGGTCGACGGCGTAAGCCTTCGACGCCGCTCACGCTGGGCAGGTCTGTGGTATCGAATAAACAAGTCTAGGCGTGGAAGTTGGGGGTTGGAAGGTCGCAACATCTATAAGTTGAATGTTGTTGAGGAATCCAGATCTAACGACCTTATTCAATTGACCGACGTATTGCTAGGTGCCATTACCGCGTCAGCTGACGGATCGATAGCGGAGCCGAAACGTTGCTTGGCAAATCGAGTTGCCTCTCATGTTACTGAAACACTAGACACACATCGTGGATATAGCGCAAAAATATGGCTCTTTGACTACCAAGAGCCTTCATCAAGCAGGAGACCCCAATGACCCTTGACGACCGCCCTCGCCTCATCGAAGTCGCGTTCCCGCTGAAGCAGGCGTCGCTGGACTCCGTGCACGAGAAGAACGTGCGCCACGGCCACATCTCGACGCTCCACATCTGGCCGGCGCGACGCCCGCTGGCCGCCTGCCGCGCGGCCCTCATCGCCACGCTCCTGCCCGACCCCGGCAACAACGTCGAACGCCAGCGCCTCCTCGAGCGGCTCGGCGGCAAGGTCGTGACCAAGAACACCACCAAGCGCGTCGGCGGCCGCGAGGTGCCGGTGGTGAAGGAGGAGACGGTCGGCGGCATCCTCCACTGGGGACGCGAGAATGGGCCCGACCTCGAGTTCTTCCGCGAGGAGATCCGTAAGGTCTATGGCCGCCCGCCCCGGGTCCTCGACCCCTTCGCCGGGGGTGGGGCCATCCCCCTGGAGGCGATGCGACTGGGCTGCGAGGCCACGGCGATCGACATCAATCCCGTCGCGTGGTTCATCCTGAAGTGCACCCTGGAGTATCCGCAACGGCTCGCCGGCCAGACGCGCCCGCTGCCGAAATTCGCGCTCGAGTCGCCGGAGTTCATGGCGGAGTACCTGAAGCAGACCGGCAGGGCGAAGAAGGGGCGCGGACGAAGGGACGAGGGCCAGCAGGCGCAGATGCTGGAGCCGCCGGAGGCCGACCTGGCCTGGCACGTGCGCGCCTGGGGCCACTGGGTGCTCCAGCGCGCCCGGGCCGACCTGGAGCGCTTCTACCCCACGGTGGAGGGGAAGCCGACGGTGGCCTACCTCTGGGCGCGGACCGTCACCTGTAAGAACTGCCGCGCCACCTTGCCCCTGCTCAAAACGCTGTGGCTGTGCCGCAAGGAGAAGAAGCGTGTCCGGCTGAAGCTCGTGCCGCGGACCGACCGCTCCGGCGTGGACTTCGAGGTGGTGGAGGAACCCAGGGTGGGGGGGAACGGCGCCCAGCAGCGCGCCCACGACCGCCGTGTGGGGCGGGGGACCATGTCCCGTTCCGGCGCCTGGTGCCCAGTCTGTGGCGGCCCCGGCACTGTGGCGATGACCATGGAGGACATCCGCGCCGAGGGTATGAATGGGAACCTTGGCGCGCAAATGACCGCTGTGGTAGTGGACGCGGCCAAGGGCAAGGAGTACCGCCTACCCGCCAACGAGGAGCTCCGCGCTGCCGAGGAGGCCACCGGCTGCGTCGAGTCCACCTTCCAGGATGTCCCCTTTGGACTGCCGACGGAGCCCCTGCCTACCAAGGAGGCCCTGGGCTTTCGCGTACCGCTCTATGGCTTCGACCAGTGGTACAAGCTTTTCACGCCGCGCCAGCTCGTGGCCCTGGGCACGTTCGTGAAGCACACGCGTGCCGCCCGCGATGCCATGCGCGCCGAGGGCTACCCGCCGGAGTGGGTGGAGGCGGTGGGGGCGTACTTGGGCATCGGCGTGGATAAACTTGCGGATCGGTCATCGGCTTTGTGCCGCTGGGACGTGGGCTATACAAAGGTAAACAGCACGTTCACCCGCTTCGCATTACCCATATTGTGGGATTTCTGTGAAGGCAATCCTCTTTCAGACACCACAGGCAATTACCTGTCCTGCTTGGAGTGGGTTGCTGAGTGCGCTGCACACTGCTCCAGCGCTGCCATGCGAAAGCCTGCGCCAACACCCCTTGCGTGTTCCGCTTCGACAAGCCCTGAGGTCGGTTGCTTTGACGTCGTCGTCACTGATCCTCCCTACTATGACGCTATTCCCTATTCGGACCTGATGGATTTCTTTTATGTCTGGCTTCGGCGAGCCTTGTACGGTCTTTCACCTCAAACAGATTCAGCGCTCCAAGACGCACTAGGCCCGAAGTGGAACCACTCTCAAAATGACGGGGAGTTGATAGACGATGCCAGCCGCTTTGGGGGCGATGCCCGTCAATCCAAGGCAGCATACGAAGATGGCATGTTTCGCGCATTTCGGGCTTGCCAAGAGGTTCTGGAGCCAAACGGAAAGATGGTAATAGTCTTCGCGAACAAACAGCCGGAAGCCTGGGAGACATTGGTCTCTTCAATGATTCGGGCCGGGTTTGTCGTCAATGGAAGTTGGCCTATTCAGACAGAGATGAGCAACAGATCAAGAGCACATGGATCGGCGGCACTGGCTTCATCCGTCTGGCTCGTATGCCGGAAGCGGCCGGAGACGGCGCGGCCCGGCTGGGACACCCAGGTGCTGGAGGAGATGCGCACCAACATCTATCAGCGGCTCCGCGACTTCTGGGACGCCGGCATCCGTGGCCCGGACTTCGTCTGGTCCGCCACCGGCCCCGCCCTGGAGGCCTACAGCAAGCACCCCGTGGTCAAGAAAGCCGACGAGCCCAACGCCGTCCTCACCGTCTCGGAGTTTCTGCACCACGTCCGCCGTATCGTGGTGGACTACGTGGTGGGCCGCGTCCTCTCTCGCGACGGCGAGAGCGAGGAGGCCGCCAGCCTGGATAACCCGACCATCTACTACCTGCTCCACCGCCACGACTTCGGCTTCGCCGAGGCGCCAGTCGGTGCCTGCATCCTCTACGCGCAGTCGTGCAGCCTCCGCGACCGCGACCTGGCCGACCGCTACGATCTCGTCGCGTTCACCAGCGGCTCGGCAACCGAGGACGAGGAGGAAGAGGACGAAGAGGGGGACGAAGAGCCGGAGGAGCGGGGAAGCGGTAGCAAGGTGCGGCTCAAGCGCTGGGACCAGCGCCGGGGCAAGTCGCTGGGCCTGGACGCGGAGGGCCGACCGGCGCCGCTCATCGACCAGGTGCACCGCATCATGCGCCTCTGGCGCGAGGGCGACGTCCAGAAGGTAGACGCCTACATCGAGGACCGTGGCCTTCGCGGAAACGCGCTCTTCCCACGTCTGCTCCAGGCCCTGGTCGAGCTGGCGCGCAAGGACAACCAGCCGGAGGAGCGGGCGCTCCTGGAGGCCGTCATGAACCACGTCGCCGCCCGCGGCGCCCATCCCCAGATGCGGCTCAACCTTGAAGGCTCGCGCGAAGGAGGCGGGTAGGATGGTAAAGTCAACATACACGCCGTGGCATCAGGTCGTGACCTTGCGGGACGACCTCCGGACGGGTGAACTCACCCTCAGCATCTTCGCCGCCGACCTGTACGACGTGGTTATGGGACGGGCGCGGCCGATTTACCAAGACCCCCAACAGTTCTTCGCCCTCACATACCCCACCTTTAACCTACGGGAGCTGGTCAAGGATGTCCTACAGCGGCTCGCGGGCAAGAACGAGAAGGCCGTGCGTCAGCTAGAGCTGACTTACGGCGGCGGCAAGACCCACGCCCTCATCACCCTCTATCACCTGGTGAACGAGCCGGGAAGCCTGCCGGACCTACCCGCCATCCACGAGTTCATCCAGCACGCAGGGGGCGTCACGCCGCCCAAGGCGCGCGTCGCCGCTCTATGCTTCGATAAGCTGGACGTGGAGAAGGGGATGGAGGTGCATGGACCGAACAGAGAGTCGCGTTGGCTCCGGCACCCGTGGAGCGTGCTCGCCTTCCAGATCGCCGGCGCGGATGGCCTGCGTCTCCTCCATGCGGAAGACAAGGACGAGGAGCGCGAGGCTCCCCCGGCGGAGAACCTACTACGGGATCTTCTGGCATTTCCCTCCAAGGACGGGCTGACCACTCTCGTGCTTATCGATGAGGTGCTGATGTTCGCCCGCGAGAAGGTGGGCCTGGATCCGCAGTGGCGCCACCGCCTCCAGGACTTCTTCCAGGCCCTTACCCAGGCGGCAACCAAGGTCGACCGAGCGTGCGTCGTCGCGTCGCTGCTTGCCACTGATCCGCGCAAGAGCGACGAACTCGGCAAGGAAATCGCCAAGGAGCTATACGACGTCTTTCGTCGAGAGAAAGAAGAGGGCGTCCAGCCGGTGGAGAAGCAGGATGTGGCTGAGGTGCTGCGCCGTCGGTTCTTCACGGCCGATTCCATCCGCGACCGGGAAACGTTCCGTCCGCACGTGGTCGCCGCCCTTGACGGCATCCAGGCGCTGGACGAGGGGACGCGGAAGAACCGGCAGGGGGAGGAGGAGCGTTACCTTGCCAGCTACCCCTTCCACCCTGAATTAACCGAGGCGTTCTATACCAAGTGGACGCAGCTCGAGGGATTCCAGCGCACCCGCGGAGTGCTCCGGACGTTTGCCATGGCCCTTCGGGACGCGGAGAAGTGGGATACCTCTCCGTTGGTCGGCACGAACGTGCTCCTCAACGCTCCGGGTCAGACCGGTCTCTCTGAGGCGGCCCGCGAATTGGCCTCCATTGCTGCGACGGAGGAGTACGAAGGTAAGCGGCAGGAGTGGTCGGCCATCCTGGAGGGAGAGCTTGCGAAGGCCCGTGACGTCCAGCAGGAGTTTCGGGCACTCAAGGAACGCGAGGTTGAACAAGCTGTGATGGGAACCTTCCTTCACTCGCAGCCCATCGGCCAGCGAGCGTTGACCCGCGATCTGCTGGTTCTGCTCGGAGCAGCAAAGGCGGACAAGATCGAGTTGGAAAAGGCGTTGCGGCGGTGGACCGAGGTCTCCTACTTCCTTGACGAGGCGGCGATTGCGGAGACGAACGGAGGCAACGGCACGGCATCGGTAGAGGAGTTGCCAAAGTGGTGGCGTCTCGGGACCAAGCCGAACCTACGTCAGATGCACAGCGATGCTTGCGCCCGCGTGCCTGCGGACGTTATTGAGGTGAGCATACGGGACCTGATCGCCAAGGAGAGACGTCTAACTGCCGGCGCCTCGGCTGCTGGTGCTCGGGTGCACAACGTACCGGAGCGGCCCCGCGACGTCGAGGATGACGGCGAGTTTCACTATGTAGTTCTCGGTCCCCGAGCAGCCTCCGAGTCCGGCAAGCCAAGTTCAGAGGCACGGCGCTTCATCGATGAGACGACGGGCCCTGACCGGCCACGCGTGTACCGCAACGCCATCCTACTGGTCGTCCCTTCCAAAGATGGGCTTGAGCTAGTGCGAAGTCGTGCACGGGACTATCTTGGCTGGGAAGAGGTTAGGAATCTGCGAGAAGCGAAGGACTTCGACGAACTCAGAAAGACGCTGCTCGCGGCGTACACCGATGAAGCCCGGAAGAGAATCCCCGACGCCATCGTCCAAGCCTATTGCATCGTGGTCGCCGTGTCAGCCAAGGGCGAAGTAGAGGCGTTCCGGATCACGCCCAACAGTGAGCCGGTGTTCGAAACCATCAAGAACGACAAGCGCTCACGAATCCAGGAATCAGCGATTAGCCCGGAGGCCCTCCTGCCCGATGGTCCATACGCGCTCTGGCGAGATGGGGAGACCTCACGGCGCGCGAGTGACCTAACTCGCGCTTTCGCCCAGTTCCCGCATCTACCCAAGATGCTTCGACAGAAGGATATTGTCGACACGCTGGCCCTCGGCTGCCAACAGGGATACTTCGTGCTGCGTCTGACGCGTCCCGATAAGAGCGTCCGTACCATCTGGCGGTCTCACCCTACCGAGAATGACCTTACAGAGCGGGACCTCGAGGTTGCTCTGCCTGAGGCCTCTGAGCTCACACACCTTGACGGGGGACTCCTGGCCCCTGGCGCGCTGCCCGGACTGTGGCCGGAAGCGGCAGAATCGATAGCAGTGGGCGATGTATTGTCCTTCTTCGACGGATCCCACACGTGCAAAGTGATGCGCGAAGGCTACGAAGAGGTCTTCCCTGTCCCCAGGGCAGCCAAAGAAGTTGTGGAGGAAGCGATTCACGAAGCGGTCAGGGCGGGGTCGGTCTGGCTCACGGCAGGTCCGGCCAGCCTGTACCGCGAGGAAATTCCCTACGGAGTCCTGAGCGAGACCGCGGTGCTACACCCGCCCCCGACAGACCTCCCGGCCACTGCCGTGCTCCCCCAGAACCTAGAGGCAGCATGGAGGGACCCTGTCACCACAGCGGCCTCGGTCGGTGACGCCCTCTCTGTCGTTGCTGGTAAGACGCTGCCCTGGACCATCGTCCGCTCCGCCATCGACGCGGCTATCCGCGGCCGGCTCTTGGAGCGCACGCCGGATTCGGGGCCGTGGCCGTGTGATTGGCCGGAGGCTACGAATGTGCGCCTGCGCGTGCCGGAAGAGGCGCCACCTCCATCATTCCCCAGGCGACACGTGGCAGAGGCTGAACTCGAACCCGCCGAGCTCCAGGATCTGGTAGATGGTCTCCCTGAGATCGTCAACGCAGGCGCTGGGCTAGATCTGCGCTTCGTCTTGCGCCTGGAGTTGGGACAGCGTGCTGAGCCATCGCAGGAGCAGCTAGCAAAGCTTAACGACGCGCTAAGAAAGGCCTGCGCGAAGCTCGAATTCGGAAAGGAGCAGTGACACCGACCGTGCCCAGTCCTCGGGGAAATGTGGAGCAGCAGCCTGTGGGACAGTGCCTATGGCTCGCATCCTTCACTTCGCAGACCTGCATCTGGACTCGTCGTTCGCCGGCGTGGGGATGGCCTCAAGTGAGGCCAGCAGGCGTCGCGAGGAGCTCCGCGCCGCCTTGCGTCGCATCGTCGACCTCGCCCTGGAACACGACGTGGACGCCCTCACAGTGGGCGGCGACCTTTACGAGCATGACCGCGTAACGCTGGATACTGGCCGCTTCATCGCGAGCCAGTTTGAGCGGCTTATGCCGCGGCCAGTGCTGGTCGCCCCAGGGAACCACGACCGATGCGTGCCCGACAGCATGTACCGCCGCCTCGACTGGCCTGGCAACGTCCACATCTTCGACAGCACGCAGTGGCAGTCAGTCAGGATTGCGGACAATGTCGCCGTCTGGGGCGTGGGCCACACCGGTCCCGCCGTGCGGGAGAACCTCCTTCGTGGACTGAGACTCGACCGTTCGCGGAGCGCCGTGGCGCTCTTGCACGGCTCCGACATCTCCGCCGTACCCGAGGGCAAAGCGGCCCATTGCCCGTTCGAATCCGCCGACATCGAGTCATGTGGCGTAGTGTTCGTGCTGCTGGGTCACTACCACCGGATGCGGCTCTGGCCACGCGACCTGCCACGCTGCGGATACCCTGGCAGCCCCAAGCCGCTGGGGTTCGACGAAGAGGGGCCGCACTACGTCCTCCTGCTAACGATTGGCGACGGCGGGGCGACAGCACAGCCACTTCACGTCAACGAGGTCTCCTATCGGACTGAGCGGATAGACGTGACGGGCATGTCGACGTGCGATCAAATCAGGGAAGGGATAGCAGCCCTCGCCGGCGACCATCCACCTACACTTGACATCGTCAGGGTGGTGCTGGATGGGCAATCGGACCCAGACGTGGACATCGATGTGGCCGGCCTCCTGTCGGCCACGGCCGAGCGCTTCAGGTACCTAGACACCGTCGATGGAGACCCAGGCCGCGTTTGACTTAGAGGAGCTAGGGGATGAGGCGACCACTCGCGGAGCGTTCGTCCAGCTGATGCGGGAGCGAATAAACGCAGCGGAAGGGACAATCGAGAAGCAGCGCCTCGAGAACGCTCTTCACTACGGGCTGCAGGCGTTCGCAGGCCACGAGGTGCGGCCTCGAGGTTCACGCGAATTGAGGTCGACGGCTTCGGCTGCCTCACTGACCTTCGGGAGGACCTGGCACCAGGGCTCCACCTCTTCCATGGTCCAAACGAATCGGGCAAGTCTACCCTGCAGCAGGCAGTCCTCCCCCTTCTCTACGGCTTCTCCAGGGAGACAAAGCACGACGGAGTGAAAACGAAAAACGCGAGAGGTACGCGCCCTGGAACGGAGGCCCCTACCGTGGTCGCCTGGAGTACGAGTTGGGGGACGGCTCTCGGTTCCGCGTGCAACGCGAGTTCGACAGCGCAGACATGCCGACCTCTGTCTGGGACCTTAGCACGGGCAGGGACGTCACGGATCAGTTCGGGCGGGGCCGTCACGGCAATATACCCTTTGCACGTCAGCATATGGGGATGACGAAGAGCGTCTTCGAGGCGTGCGCGTTCGTCTCGCAGGGGGGAGCTGTTCGCGATTGCAGACGAGGATCGTGTTTCGCCCCAGGAGATCGGCGGTCACGCTCGAGGCGATCCTGGCGGGCCTGGAGCGGCTGGTCTTCGCCGCTTCCGGGGACCACAGCCGCCGCAGCCGCTGGGTGCGCAAGGCGGTTGTCCGGGCGTCGCTGGACGGCGGGGGCTTCTGGGAGCTGCCGGTCGCCTTCCGGGGAGGCGCTGGCCGACCCCCGCGACGCCTGGTTCGCCGTGCGGAGCGCCATTGAGCGGCACCCGCCACAGCGGCCCGTAGACGAACTGGTGGTAGAGCTGGTGGGCCTGAGCGCCGAGTCCGGCAAGCAGATCACCATGTTCGACGGCGACCGGGCGAAACTGCGGCGGCAGGTGAAGGAGGCGGTGCGACAACTTCAGGCGCAGCAGGGGCGCAGTCTCAGGCGGCGCGCTTGAGGGTGGCCTTCCGACGTGGTGGGTTCGCCGCATGAGGAAGGCCGCGCTGCAACGTGGCCGGAGCACGGACACGAGTGCGAACGATGCGCTCCGGCGGCCGCCCTAGAAGGGTGGCCTTCAGTTGAGGAATGGGTGCGACAACAACTGCGCCACACTGGTGTATACTACGTGGCCGAAAGGAGGAACGATGCCTCGCGGAAGAGCCGTCCGGCGCAACCAACTGCCGTTGGCGGACAACGGCGCCACGCTCGGCTTCGAGGCCCAACTGTGGGCCACTGCCAACGCCCTGCGCGGCTCGATGGACGCCGCCGAGTACAAGCACGTGGTGCTGGGGCTCATCTTCTTGAAGTACATCTCCGACGCCTTCGAGGCCCACCACCAAAAGCTCGAAGCGGAACGTGACCAGGGCGCGGATCCCGAGGACCCCGACGAGTACCGGGCGGAGAACATCTTCTGGGTACCGGCCGAGGCGCGCTGGTCCCACCTCCAGAAGAACGCCCGCCAGCCCACCATCGGCCAGCTCGTGGACGACGCCATGGCGGCCGTGGAGCGGGACAACCCCTCGCTCAAGGGGGTGCTGCCCAAGGACTACGCGCGCCCCGCGCTCGACAAGCAGCGCTTGGGGTCGCTCATCGACCTCGTGACCAACATCGATCTGGGAGGCGGCGACAACCATGCCCGCGACATCCTGGGGCGGGTCTACGAGTACTTCCTCGGCCAGTTCGCGACCGCCGAAGGCAAGAAGGGCGGCGAGTTCTACACCCCCCGCTGCATCGTCAAGCTCCTGGTCGAGATGCTCCGCCCGTACAAGGGCCGGGTCTACGACCCCTGCTGCGGCTCCTCGGGGATGTTCGTGCAGTCCGAGGAGTTCATCCGCACCCACGGCGGGCGGATCGGCGACATCAGCATCTACGGCCAAGAGCTCAACTACACCACCTGGCGGCTGGCGAAGATGAACCTCGCCATCCGCGGAATCGACGGGAAGATCGAGCAGGGTGACTCGTTCACCAACGACCGCTTCCCCGACCTCAAGGCCGACTACATCCTGGCCAATCCGCCGTTCAACATGAAGAGCTGGGGCGGGGAGCACCTGCGGGAGGACCGCCGCTGGAAGTTCGGCGTGCCGCCTGCCGGCAACGCCAACTTCGCCTGGGTCCAGCACATGATTCACCACCTGGCGCCCACGGGGCTCGCCGGGTTCGTGCTTGCCAACGGATCGATGTTTCGCAACCAGTCGGGCGAGGGCGAGATCCGCAAGAACATCATCGAGGCCGACGTGGTGGACTGCATGGTGGCGCTGCAGGGGCAGCTCTTCTACTCGACCCAGATCCCCGCCTGCCTGTGGTTCCTAGCGCGGGACAAGAAGAACGGCCGCTTCCGCGACCGCCGCGGCCAGGTGCTCTTCATCGACGCCCGCACGATGGGGCAGATGGTGGACCGCACGCACCGGGAACTCACCGACGAAGATATCAGGAAGATCACCGGCACCTACCATGCCTGGCGGGGGGAGAAGGACGCGGGCGAGTACGAGGACGTGCCCGGCTTCTGCAAGAGCGCCACGCTGGAGGAGATCCGCAAGCACGGCTACGTGCTCACGCCTGGGCGCTACGTCGGCGCCGAGGCGGTAGAAGATGACGGCGAGCCGTTCGACGAGAAGATGGCGCGGCTCGTGGCGCAACTGCGCGAGCAGCAGGCAGAGGCGGCGCGGCTGGATGCCGCCATCGCCAGGAACCTGGAGGAGCTGGGGTATGGCGGGTGAGTGGCGGAAAACTACGGTTGGGGAGTTTGCTCCGTTTGCCTACGGCAAGGGGTTGCCCGAGCCGCAGCGCGACCCGCTTGGTAATGTTCCTGTGTTTGGTTCGAACGGAATTGTCGGTTTCCACAGTGAGGGTTTTACCTCTGGCCCTACCATCATTATCGGGCGCAAGGGCACGGTTGGTGCTGTTCACTTCAGCCCGAAAGGATGCTGGCCCATTGATACGACGTTCTTTGTGGTGGATGAAGATCACGAAATAGCGCGTTTCAAATACTATCTCCTTAAGTCGCTCGACCTCGAGCACATGAACGCTGATAGCGCCGTGCCAGGCCTCAACCGCGAAGCAGCACACGCGCGGCAGGTCCGCGTGCCTCCCCTCCCCGAACAGCGCGCCATCGCCCACATCCTCGGCACGCTGGACGACAAGATCGAGCTGAACCGGCGGATGACCGAGACGCTGGAGGCGATGGCGCGGGCGCTGTTCAAGTCGTGGTTCGTCGACTTCGAGCCCGTGCGGGCCAAGATGGAGGGCCGCTGGCGCCGCGGCGAATCCCTCCCCGGGTTGCCCGCCCACCTCCACGACCTCTTCCCCGCCCGCCTGGTGGACTCCGAGCTGGGAGAGATTCCGGAGGGGTGGGAGGTGGCATCCCTACCAGAGCTGATCGAAATCAACCCGCCGCGAGTGTTACGCAAAGGCGAAATTGCGCCCTACTTGGATATGGCGAACATGCCAACTCGCGGACACGCGCCTAGCGATATTGTCGAGCGGGCCTTCGGATCCGGTATGCGCTTCACGAACGGCGACACGCTCGTGGCACCCATCACGCCGTGCTTGGAGAACGGCAAGACTGCATTTGTCGACTTTCTTCAGAACGGACAGATTGGCTGGGGCTCGACCGAGTACATTGTGTTGCGCCCAAGGCCGCCGCTGCCTGAGGAGTTCGCTTACTGTCTAGCTCGCAGCGATACATTCCGTGAATTTGCCATCCAGAGCATGACGGGAACGAGCGGTCGGCAACGTGTCCAGGCCGACTCGCTTGCACACTTCCCCTTGCCACGAGTTCCGGAGCCGGTCGCAGAAGCGTTTGGCTGTGCGATCAAACCCCTGTTCGCACGGTCATCCGCCGCAGTGCGCGAATCCCGCACCCTGGTTGCGCTGCGCGATGCGCTGCTGCCCAAGCTCATCTCCGGCGAGCTGCGGGTGCAGGATGCGGAGCGGTTCCTGGAGGACACCGTCGCATGAAACGCGAGGCCAAGCTCCTGCTCGAGAAGGCCTGCGATGCACTGATCCTGAGCATCGAGCTGTTCAACCGGCCGTACGATCGCGGGCGAGTCAGCAGTACTCTCATCCTCCTCGACCACGCGTTCGAGATGCTGCTGAAGGCCGCCATACTCCACCGGGGCGGCCGCATCCGGGAGAAGCGCGCGAAGGAGACGATCGGGTTCGACGCCTGCGTGCGTCGGTCCCTCAGCGACGGCAAAATCAAGCACTTGAACGAGGAACAGGCCCTCCTTCTCCAGACCATCAACGGCCTCCGGGATGCTGCCCAGCACCACTTGCTCGACATCTCGGAAGGCCAGCTCTACGTGCACGTCCAGTCGGGCGTCACGCTGTTCCGGGATCTGTTGAAGAGCGTCTTCCACCGGGAGCTTGCTACCGACCTCCCGGCCCGCGTGCTCCCCGTCTCGACCTCGCCTCCCACGGACCTCGCCACGTTGTTCGAGTCGGAGGTCGTCGAGATCAGGAAGCTGCTGAAGCCAGGGCGTCGGAGGCGATTGGAAGCCTTAACACGGCTTCGCCCTCTGGCGATCTTAGACGCCACGATCCAAGGCGAAAAGGGCCAGCCCAGCGACGCGTCTCTGCGTCGGATGGGTCGAGATCTCTCGCAGGGTCGCGATTGGGCCGACGTGTTCCGCGGCGCCGCGGCCGTCGAGATCGCAGCCGACGGCACCGGCCCGAGCCTCTCGCTTCGATTGACGAAGAAGGAAGGCATTCCAATCCAACTGGTGCCAGAAGGGACACCTGGCGCATCGGTTGTTGCCGTCAAGCGCGTAAACGAACTCGCCTACTACAGCCTCGGCGCGAAGCAGCTTGCGGAGAAGGTTGGCCTAAGCATGCCGAAGACGGTTGCGGTCGTTGATTATCTTGGCCTTCGTAACGTGGTGGACTGCTACAAGGAGTTCCAGATAGGCAGTCAAACGCACAAGCGGTACTCGCCCAAGGCGATTACGAAGATCAAGGAGGCTTTGCAAAAGGAGAGCGCCGACGAAATCTGGCAGAAGTGTAAGAGTGCGAAGGCCAAGGGTAGGGCATGACTTCCTTCACCGAATCCGACGTCGAATCCTCCGCCCTCGCCTGGCTGGAGGCCACCGGCTGGCAGGTCGCCCACGGCCCGGACATCGCGCCGGACATGCCGACGGCCGAGCGTTCCGACTACGGCCAGGTGGTCCTCTCCCAGCGCCTGCGCGATGCGCTGGCGCGGTTGAATCCCGACCTTCCCCCTGAGGCGCTGGAAGACGCCTTCCGCAAACTCACCCGTCCCGAGGGGGCGACGCTGGAGCAGCGCAACCGGGCTGTGCACCGGATGCTCGTGGACGGCGTGACGGTGGAGTGCCGCACAAGCGAAGGCGCGATCCGCGGCGGCCAGGCACGCGTCATCGACTTCGACGATCCCGACAACAACGACTGGCTGGCGGTGAACCAGTTCACCGTGGTCGAGAACCGCCACACCCGGCGGGCGGATGTCGTGCTGTTCGTCAACGGCCTTCCCCTCGCCATCATCGAGTTGAAGAATCCCGCCGACGAGCAGGCCACCATCTGGTCCGCCTACCAGCAGCTCCAAACCTACAAGGAAGAGGTCCCCTCGCTTTTCGCCTACAACGAGGCGCTGGTCATCTCAGATGGCCTCGAGGCGCGCATCGGCACGCTCACGGCCGACCGAGACCGCTTCATGCCCTGGCGCACGGTCGGTGGCGAGACCGTGGCGCCAGCGGACGTCCCGCAGCTCAAGGTGCTGCTCGAGGGGGTGTTCGAGAAGGGTCGATTTCTCCAGCTCGTCCGTCACTTCGTGGTGTTCGAGGACGAAGGGGGCGGGAAGCTGGCCAAGAAGATGGCCGGCTACCACCAGTTCCATGCCGTGAACGTGGCGGTGGAGGAGACGTTGCGGGCGGCAGCGCTCCGGGCCGATCAGATCCGCGAGGCGGAGGGACTCTACGAGGCCGGGCGCAGGCCCGGTGGGGAGCCCGGCGACCGCCGCATCGGCGTGGTCTGGCACACCCAGGGCTCGGGCAAGAGCCTGACCATGGCGTTCTACGCGGGTCGGATCATCCGCCATCCCGAGATGGAGAACCCCACCATCGTCGTCCTGACCGACCGCAACGACCTGGATGGCCAGCTTTTCGGCGTCTTCTCCCGCTGCCGGGACCTCCTGGGACAGGACCCGATCCAGGCGGAGAGCCGGGCCGAGCTGCGCGGGTTGCTCCAGGGGCGGCGGTCGGGCGGCGTCATCTTCACCACCATCCAGAAGTTCCTGCCCGAGGAGAAGGGCGACCGATACCCGCAGCTCTCCGGTCGGCGCAACATCGTCGTCATCGCGGACGAGGCCCACCGCAGCCAGTACGACTTCATCGACGGCTTCGCGCGCCACATGCGCGATGCCCTGCGCAATGCCTCGTTCATCGGCTTCACGGGGACGCCGCTAGAGCTCGAGGACAAGAACACCCGCTCAGTGTTCGGCGACTACATCAGTGTCTACGATATTCAGCGCGCGGTCGAGGACAAGGCCACCGTACCCATCTACTACGAGAGCCGGCTGGCCAAGCTCGATCTCCCAGAGGAGCTGAAGCCGAGGGTCGACGAGGAGTTCGAGGAGGTCACCGAGGGCGAGGAAGTTGAGCGCAAGGAAAAGCTCAAGACCAAGTGGGCGCAGCTCGAGGCGATCGTCGGGGCGGAGAAACGCCTCCGCCTGGTGGCCCGGGACATCGTCGAGCATTTCGAGAAGCGCCTGGAGGCCATGGAAGGGAAGGCGATGGTCGTCTGTATGAGCCGGCGCATCTGCGTCGAGCTCTACAACGAGATCGTCCGCCTCCGCCCCGCCTGGCACGAGGACGATGACGACCGAGGCGAGATCAAGGTGGTGATGACGGGCTCGGCCTCGGACACCCCAGAGTGGCAGCCGCACATCCGCAACAAGCCGCGCCGGGAGTTCCTCGCCAAGCGCTTCCGCGACCCGAGCGACCCCTTCAAGCTGGTCATCGTCCGCGACATGTGGCTCACGGGCTTCGATGCCCCTTCGCTGCACACGATGTACCTCGACAAGCCGATGCGCGCCCATGGGCTGATGCAGACCATAGCGCGGGTGAACCGGGTCTTCCGCGACAAGCCCGGGGGGCTGGTGGTCGACTACCTGGGTCTCGCCCACGAGCTCAAGCAGGCCCTCGCCACCTACACCGAAAGCGGGGGAACGGGGCGGACCGCCGTCGACCAGGGCGAGGCGGTGGCAGTAATGGAGGAGAAGTACGAGATCTGCTGCGACCTCTTCTACGGCTTCGACTGGTCCCCCTGGAAGACGGGGGGACCGGAGCAGCGCCTCTCGCTGCTGCCGGCGGCCCAGGAGCACATCCTGGCCCAGGAGAACGGCAAGGAGCGCCTCCTCCAAGCCGTCTCGGACCTCTCGCGTGCCTTCGCCTTGGCGGTGCCGCACGAGAAGGCCCTGGCCATCCGCGACGACGTGGCCTTCTTCCAGGCGGTGCGGGCGGCGCTCGCCAAGCGCGCCCCGAGCGAGCAGCGCACGGAGGAAGATCTCGAGCACGCGAGCTCCTCCGGAAGCTCCTCGAGGGCGAGATCAAGACCCGCCGGCGGAAGAACGTGGTCCAGGCCCGCTCCTTCGCGGAACTCCTGGAGCAGGCCATCCGCCGGTACCAGAACCGGGCCATCGAGGCCGCCCGCGTCATCGAGGAACTGATCGCCCTCGCCAGGGAGATGCGGGAGGCGGACCGCCGGGGCGAGGCGCTGGGTCTCTCCGAAGAGGATCTGGCCTTCTACGACGCGCTGGAGACCAACGACAGCGCCGTCAAGGTGCTCGGGGAGCCGACCCTGCAGCAGATCGCCCGCGAGCTCGTCGAGACGGTTCGCCGCAACGTCACCATCGACTGGACCGAGCGCGAGAACGTCCGGGCCCACCTTCGCCGGCTCGTCAAGCGCGTGCTGCGCACGTACGGCTACCCGCCGGACAAGCAGGAGAAGGCGACCCTCACGGTCCTGGAGCAGGCGGAAGTGCTGTCGCAGGAGTGGGCCACGGCGTGACATTCGGTCACGGTTGCTCGGGCTGCCTCTGGAGGGAAGAGCGTCAGCCACGGGCGGTTGCGCGGCAGGGAGGCCGAATGTTCAGCCTCACAGAATCTGCTGACGCTCTGCCAACCGACTGCTTGGCAGAAGGGACCATAGGAAAGGGCGGAGCACCACGGACGAGGCCCCGCCCATGTTCGTGCAATGGGAGCTAAGTCCTGCGGGAAAGCTTCCGTCCTGTGGCGGGGTCACCCGTCGGACCGATCGATCAGGCCGTTACCCCTGAAGGATCGCCCGCCAGCGGATGGGCCGCTTGCGACGGTCAGCGGCAGCGAGGACACTAAACGTCAGAAAAGTTCGGATATTTCCCCCGGTGCGGGGAGCCATCCCATTTCGTTCCAGATGAAGAGGCCCAGTTGGTCTGCGTCTACCCAGATCGAGACCCGGCAGACGCATGAGGAGCGAAGCCCCGGTTCACGATTTCAACCGCCGCTTCAACATCCCGAGAAGCTCCGATGGGGTGACGAACTCAACGCTTCCATACCCCCGCTTCAGCAGCAACTCCCGGTCCGAGGTCACCACGTAGGAAGCGTCGCCCGCTACCGCCGCCTCCACCAGCCGCAGATCGCCCTCATCCTTCAGCCGCAGGTCCGATATGGGCGCCGGACGAACCCGTACTCCTTTTGTCCGCAACTCAGAGAGCAGTCGCTCGATCTCGCCACGCGGCGTCATCCGCGCCAGCCACTCCGAATCGAGGACCGCCTTCACCTCCCGCAGCGTCGCCTCTGAACAGACGATTTCCAGCTCGCCCTCGCGCCAGGCTCGCAGGATGCGCGCTCCGCTGCCTCTCGGCTTCGTGAGGGCGGCGATGAGCACGTTAGTGTCAATCGCGACTCTCAAGTCTCCTCCGCCGACTCCATTGTATCAGGCGTCCCGCGGAGATTGGCCCGGCTGCCCGTATCCTCGTTCTGGCCCGCCTCTGGATTCAGAAAGCGTCGCGGCGTACTATCGAAGTGGGCGCCTTCGCTCCGTTTGTCTTCTAAGCCGCGAGGAGGACCGCGATGGAGTACCGTTCGTTTGGCCGCACCGGCGTAAAGGTCAGCTGCCTTTGCCTCGGCTGCATGATGTTCGGCGGAAAGACGGATGCTACCGAATCGGCGCGAATAATCGACCGCGCCCTCGATGCAGGCATCAACTTTCTCGATACGGCGAACGTCTACAACCTCGGCAAGAGCGAGGAGGCCACCGGCAAGGCGCTGAAGAACAACGGCAAGCGCCGCGACGTTTTCCTGGCGACGAAGGTGCACTGGAAGATGGGAGAGGGTGTCAACGATTGGGGCAACAGCCGGCGCCACATCATCGAGCAATGCGAGGAAAGCCTCCGCCGCCTCCAGACCGACCACATCGATCTCTACCAGATCCACCGTCCGCAGCCCGACATCCCCATCGACGAAGCGCTGCGCGCCCTCGACGACCTGATACGCGCGGGGAAGGTGCGCTACATCGGCAGCAGCACGTTCGCCGCCTGGCAGGTAGTGGAAGCGCTGTGGGTCTCGAAAGAGCTGGGGCTGAACCGCTTCGTCTCCGAACAGCCGCCGTACAACCTCCTCGACCGGCGCGTCGAGCGCGAGCTCCTCCCGATGGCGCAGACGTTCGGGATCGCCGTCATACCCTGGAGCCCGCTCGCCGGCGGCCTGCTGACCGGAAAGTACCGCCGTGGCGAGGAGCCGCCCGAGGGCAGCCGCTTTGCCGACTACGAGAACAACCCTCTCCTGCGACGCCGCATGACCGACCGCATCTGGGACGTCATCGAAGGGTTGCACCCCCTTGCCCAAGAGAAGGGTGTGACGCTCTCCCAACTGGCGCTTGCCTGGTGCATGCAACGGCCCGCTGTAACGAGCCCGATCATCGGGCCCCGCACGATGGAGCAGCTCGAAGACAACCTCGGCGCCCTCGATGTGAGGTTCAGCGAGGACGAGCTGAAAAGCATCGATCGCATCGCCCGCCGCGGCGATGCCGTCGCCCCCTTCTACGAGGCGGATTTCGGGCCCCACCCGTATCGTGTCTAGCCATACTGGGGCCCTCCGGCGGCGGCCATGTGACACGCCAGTCGACGGCCAGATGCGCGTGCGCAGGAAATCCGCGAAAGGGGCCCTGACATCCGGCCGTCCGCATTGCCCCGTGGTCACCCGTCGTAAGCTTAATCTCAGACCGATGTCTGCACTATAATCAGAGTTGTGAAGGACACCACCGTCAAGAGTCCCGACGCCGGCTTCGCCCCTCACTCCGTCTCCGTCGAAGAGGTCATCGCTACCCTGGCGACCGACCTCACGGAAGGGCTCAGCAGCGCCGAAGTCGAAAGACGCCTGCAGGAGTACGGGCCGAACACCCTCCCCGAGGCAAAGGGCCGCACAATCCTCGAAGCCTTCCGCGACCAGTTCGCCAACTTTCTCATCATCCTTCTGCTGGCGGCCACCGTCCTCTCGGCCGCCATCGGCGAGTACCTCGATGCCGCCGCCATCGCCGCCATCGTCATACTGAGCGCCGTCCTCGGCGTGGCCCAGGAGTGGCGGGCGGAGCGCGCCCTGCAGGCCCTCCGTTCGATGATGGCACCGACGGCGCGCGTGCTGCGCAACCGCCGCGTGGAAGAGGTCGCGAGCCCTCTGCTTGTGCCCGGGGATATCGTCTTGCTTGAGCCCGGCCAGTACGTGCCCGCCGACCTGCGCCTCGCCGACACGAAAGAGCTAAAGATGAACGAGGCGTCGCTCACCGGGGAGTCGACGCAGGTGGACAAGGACGCCCGCTCCATCGTCGATCTCGATACGCCCATCGCCGACAGGACGAACTCCGCCTTCGCCGGCACCATCGTCACCTACGGCAGGGCGACGGGCGTCGTCGTCGCCACCGGCGCGGGAACCGAGGTCGGACGCATCGCCGCCCTCGTCGGAAAGCAAGAACAGGAGCAGACGCCGCTGCAGCGCCGTATGTCCGGCCTCGGACGCTGGCTCGGCAGCGCCGCTATCGCCGTCTCGGTCGTCGTCTTCGCCGTCGGCGCCGTCCGCGGAAACGACATCGTCGACATGCTGCTTACGGCTGTCAGCCTTGCCGTCGCCGCCGTGCCCGAGGGGCTGCCCGCGGTGGTCGCCGTCGCGCTCGCCGTGGGGATGCAGCGCATGGCCCAACGTCACGCCCTCATCCGCAGGATGTCGGCGGTGGAAACGCTTGGCTCCGCTACCGTCATCGCCACCGATAAGACGGGCACCCTCACGAAAGGCGAGATGACGGTAGTGCGCGTCTACCTGGGGCCCGGCGAGCCCGTGCTCGATGTGACCGGCGCCGGCTACGAACCCTCAGGTGACTTCCGCCGCGATAGCGAGACCATCGACCCGCGCCGGCATCATCACCTCCGGCTGCTTCTTCTAGCCTCCGTCCTGTGCAACGACGCCTATCTCCAACAGAAGGACGAACGCTGGCACGTCGTCGGCGACACGACGGAGGGCGCGCTGCTTGTCGTGGCCGCGAAAGGCGGGCTGACCCGCGAAGCGCTGGAGGCGGAGCACCCGCGCGTCGCGGAGGTGCCTTTCACATCCGACCGGCGGCTCATGACCACTCTCAACGAGCGCGATTTCGGCTACGTCGCCTACTCGAAAGGGGCGCCGGGCGCTCTCCTTCCGCTGTGTTCGCAGCGGCAGGACGGCGATGCCACGAGGCCGCTCGAGGAAGAAGACAAACGGCAGATACTGGCCGCGAGCGACGAACTGGCGGCGGCAGGACTGCGCGTTCTCGCCCTCGCTTACCGCCCGCTCGAACAGCGGGTCGCCGAAGAGAAGCTGGAGGAGCAACTAATATTCCTCGGGCTGGCCGGCATGCAGGACCCGCCACGCCCCGAAGTCCGCGACGCCGTCGAGCTTTCGTACCGGGCCGGAATCATCCCCATCATGGTCACCGGCGACCACCGCGCGACCGCCCTCGCCATCGGCCGCGACCTCCGTATCGCGAGGGACGGCGATAGCGTACTTACCGGGCCCGATATCGATCGCCTGACGGACGCCGAGCTGCGGCGCGTCGTCGATCAGACGCGCATCTACGCGCGCATCTCGCCGGAGCAGAAGATGCGCATTGTCGACGCCCTCCGCGAAAAGGGCCACATCGTCGCGGTGACCGGCGACGGCGTCAACGACGCGCCTGCTCTGCGAGGCGCCGACATCGGCGTGGCGATGGGGATCACTGGGACGGACGTGGCCAAGGAAGCGGCCGACATGGTCATCACCGACGACAACTACGCGTCCATAGTCGCGGCCGTGGAGGAAGGACGTAAGATATTCGACAACATACGCAACTTCGTTATCTACCTCCTTGCCGCGAACCTCGGCGAAATCCTGATCATATTCGCCGCCGTCGTCGCCGGCACGCCCGTGCCCCTGCTGCCGATCCAGATCCTTTGGGTGAACCTGGTGACCGACAGCTTCCCCGCGCTCGCGCTGGGAATGGAGCCCGCCGACCCCGACATCATGTCGCGTCCGCCGCGTCCGCCGCAGGAGTCGGTGGTGACGCGGCCCATTGCCCTTGTGCTCGTCATTCGAGGTGTCGCGGAAGCGATTGCCGTGCTTGTCGCCTTCCTCGTTTGGCTCTACGCCTTCGACCGGCCGGAAGAGGAGGCGAGGACGATGGCCTTCGCAACGCTCGTCGTGGCAGAGCTCCTGAAGGCGCACGGTTCGCGCTCTCTGTACCGCACGATCATCGACCTCGGGCCGTTCAAGAACATGTATGTCGTCGGCGCGACCATCCTCTCGTTCGGCCTGCTCCTTCTGGTCATGTACGTGCCGCCCCTGCCCGATGCCTTCGAGGTAAGCCTGCCCGAACCGTGGGAGTGGCTGGTAATATTCGGACTGGGCAGCACTCCCCTGATCGTGATCGAGGCGATGAAGCTCATGCCGTGGGTGCCCACTTCCGAACCCAAGGAACGCCGCACCCGACCCAGACCTGCGCCGTAACCAGTCCGGCTAAGCGACGCACGTGATCGAGCAGTCGCGCCCGTGGATGCGCTCCGCCTCTCTGACGGCGTCTTCCACGCTGCTCGCGGGGATGAACCCGAGGTGCCGGGGCACTGCCGCGTCGTCCGCCCCCGCCACGAACACGCGCCCGGCATGGCCCAGCCGCTTCAGCGGATGCGTGGCGAGCACCGCATGAACGGGATGATACGAGTACCCGAAGCGGTAGTTCTCAATGTAGAAGTCGTTCGCGGCGAACTTCTCAATGTAGCGCTCTGTGATCTCGTAAGGGTCTCGCGTCTCCGGCAGCACGCGAGCCCATACCTCGGGATAGGCCAGGTGGTGCTCCAGGTCCCACTGCTCCGTGCACGGCGTCGCCATGATGACGGAGCAGCCGGGCTTTCCCAGCGCCTCGATGTAACCGCCCAGGTAGCCGAGGCCGGTGGAGATAAGCGTGAGGATGGGGTTCATGCGCGCGAAGGTGGCGTACGGGCTCCAGTTGGGCACGCCGTAGATGATGACGTCGGCGGGCTCCGCCAGAGAACGCCGCGCCGGGTAGCGCGGTAGCATGAACTCGAGCGCGGCCGCCCGCGTCTCCGACACGGCTCCCGCCCACACGCGCGCCGCCCGCGTCAGTCCCGCCGTCACCGTCTCGATCTTGAACACGCGCTTCCCAAGCGCCGACTCCAGGTGCGCCCCCATCTCGTCGAGGACGGCGTGCATGCGGTTGTCGCGCATCGACATCGAGGTGCCGTGCGGGGTGTGCGTCCAGCGGATCGAGCGCCACGTCGAGAGGCCGACGCAGACCGATTTCCAGCCGCCGCTGAAGCCGAGATGCACCTGCGCGTTCACGTACACCGTCAGGTCGCAGTCCGCTACCAGCCGGTTCACCTCGACATCGTAGCCGGACGGGGTCTGCCCCAGGTAAACGAGTCCGTACGCGTCCTCGCCGTCGTGGCAGAGGAGCCGCTCTCCGAAACGTCGCACCAGCTCCTCGCCCAGCACCGACGCCAGCTCCTCGCGCGTCCAGCGCCTGTGCAGCGCGTTCGCGCAGAGCAACGTCACGTTCGACTCCACCACGCCCGCGGCCGCGATCTCTTCGAGCAGGGCCTCTATGGCCAGCCGGCGGAAGGGCCCGTAAGAGACGACCGTGGGGTCATCGAAGGCGATCAGCACGCGCGACGAGGGGCGCAGCATCTCAGCGAGGCGCGGCATACCCAGCGGATGCGCAAGCGCCTCACGCACTGCGGCCGCTTCATCCCCCAGAGGCTCGACGCCCTCGGTCCTGCCACCCATGCGCTCCGCCAGTCCGGCGACGACGCGCGTCCGCGCGGGCAGCGTTACCTCCAGCCTCTCGTCACCGTACGGGAGCGCGCAATTCACCACCGGCGGACCTCCTGTTCTCATGCAAGCGTGTCTTGGCGGCCGAAGCATACATCAAATCGCTCTCGCCCGCGAGCGCGTCCTCGCGTAAAGAGCTCGCTCCGCGTATCCTTAGGCCATCGCCTCATTCAAAGTACAGCCGGGAGGACCTCATGGGCAGCGTAACAGTCCTTCACCTCGACGCCGGGCCGGACCAGTCGCTTGACGAGGAGCTGGCGCAACTCGCGCCGCTCGACGTCAACCTCGTGAGAGGGCGTCTGCTGTCCCCGGAGGAGCGAGAGCGCCGGCTGCGCGAGGCCGACGCCGTGCTTGTCGCGATGACACAGGTCGATTATGACGCCATCAACTGCCTTGAGAAATGCAAGGTGATCGTTCGCTACGGCGTCGGCGTCGACAACATCGATCTCGCCGCGGCGACAGAACGGGGCATCGTTGTCGCCTATCTCCCCGGCTATTGCACGGAGGAGGTGGCGAACCACGCCCTTGCCCTCCTTCTCGCCTCCGCGCGCAGCATCCTCGCGCTCGACTCGCACGTGAAGGGCGGCGGCTGGACGCGCCGCGGAGAGACGCCGCGGCCTCTCTACGGCGAGACGCTTGGCATTATCGGTTTCGGGCGCATCGGCAGGGCGCTCGCCCGCCGGGCGCTTGCGCTGGACATGCTCGTTGTTGCGCACGACCCCTACGTCAGCCGGGAAGTGGTCGCGGAGCACGGCGCAACGAAAACAGACCTCGACTCTCTCCTGCGTGAGTCGGATTACGTCTCGCTGAACGCGTCGCTCACGCCGGAAACGCGCGGCCTCATAGGGCGCCGCGAGCTGGCGCTGATGAAGGAGTCGGCCTTCCTCATCAACACGGCGCGCGGCCCCGAAGTCGACGAGACGGCGCTGGTGGAAGCGCTTCGCGATAGGCGCATCGCCGGCGCAGCCCTCGACGTCTTCGAGGAGGAACCGCTTCCCGCCGACAGTCCGCTCCGCAGCCTCGACAACGTCGTCCTGACGCCTCACATGGCGTTCTTCTCCCGCCGGTCGATGGCACGGGCCAGACGCGAGGTCGGGCTGGCGGCGGCCGCGGTGCTCAACGGACGCTGGCCGAAGTGGGTGGCCAACCCCGAGGTGGCGGAGAAGCTAAGTCTCCTCCCTAACGACGAGCAATAGCAGCCGGCAACGGAACGTGCCGACGGCCGGCGAAAGTCGCTTGCGGCCGCTGGCGCTTATCCGTTTCAGCCATCCGTTGAGCAATGCGTCGGCCCTCTGGCACCTATCACTGCCCGGTGCTACTGTTAGCCCGGTGAAAGCCACCCGGAGGAAAAGATGGACGGGCGAGACACCTACATAATCAACGAGCTCCGCAAAGAAGAAGCGTGGCGCATGTTCCGCATAATGGGCGAGTTCATCGAGGGCTTCGACGCCCTCGCCGGCCTCCTGCCAGCCGTTACCGTCTACGGCTCCGCGCGCGTCAAGCCAGACGACCCTTGGTACCAATTTGCGGAAGACCTCGGCCGGCGCCTCGCCCTTGCCGGATACGCCGTCGTCACCGGCGGCGGACCCGGCATCATGGAAGCGGCGAACAAGGGCGCCCTCGAGGCGGGCGGCGTCTCCGTCGGACTGACAATCGAGCTGCCGGAGGAGCAGCCCCGCAATCAGTACCATACTCTCACCCTGCACTTCCACCACTTCTTCGTGCGCAAAGTCATGCTCGTCAAGTACGCCACCGCCTTCGTGCTCCTGCCCGGCGGCTTCGGCACCCTCGATGAGCTGTTCGAGACGGTCACCCTCATCCACACCCGGAAGATACGCCCGTTCCCCGTGTTCCTCGCCGGCCGCGAATACTGGGGAGGGCTCCTTGCCTGGCTCCGCGATCAGCCGTTCGGCAGGGGCTACATCGATCCGCCCGACCTTGACTGTGTGCAGATAGTCGACGACCCGGCGGAGATCGTCGCCAAAGTCGAGAAGTGGCGCGAAATCAGCGGCAAGGAGAAAGGCTAGCCGTTTCCGCCAGGAAAGGATGCTCTCTTGCGGGTAACACCCTACGGCGCCGCCGGAGAAGTCACCGGCTCTTGCCACCTCCTCGAAATCGCAGGCCGCCGCGTCCTCGTTGACTGCGGCCTCTTTCAGGGAGACGAGACTTCCTACGCTCGCTGCGCCGAGCCCTTCGCCTTCGACCCCAAGGGTATCGATGCGGTATTCCTGACGCACAGCCACCTCGACCACATCGGGCGCCTGCCGCTCCTCGTGCGCGAAGGTTTTCGCGGCCCTATCTACGCTACTGCCGCCACCCGCGAGATCGGACGCCTGATCCTGATGGACGCCGCCCACGTGATGCACGAGGAGTACACGCACCGCCTCCGCAAGGCCCAGCGGCAGGGCGTCGACCTCGAGCCGCCGCCCTACGCCGTCCAGGATGTCCTGATTGCCCTCGACCGCTTCGGCCCGCCCGTTCCCTACGACTCGCCGCTATCGCTCGGCAGGAACGCCAGCTTCACCTTCCGCAACGCCGGCCATGTCCTCGGCTCCGCCTTCTTCGAGTTCGAAGAGCGGAAACGGGGCAGCATTCAGCGCGTTACCTTCAGCGGCGACCTCGGCTACAAAGGGCGCGAGGTCATGCCCGATCCCGTCCTCCCCTCTCCCTGCGACCTCGTCGTCAGCGAGTCGACGTATGGCGACCGCCCGCACAGGCCGGTCGAGGAGTCGCGGAAGGAGTTCGAGCAGGCGATAAAGGATGCCGTGGCGCGTGGCGGTAACGTCGTCATCCCTTCCTTCGCCCTCGAGCGCACCCAGGACGTGCTCTACTTCCTGAAGATGATGTGGGAAGCCGGCGAGATGCCGGCCAGGCGCGTCTTCCTCGACAGCCCGCTCGCGATAAGCATAACGAGAGCATACGAGTCCCGCCTGCGCGAGCTCAATTCGCGCCTCGTTGCCCGCCTTGACGCCGGCGAGGAAGCCTTCGACTTCCCCGGCGTCGAATTTTCCCACAGCACCGAGGACTCGCGCGCCATCAACCGCTGGGAGTCAGGAAGCATCATCATCGCCGGAAGCGGCATGGCGAACGGCGGCCGCGTGCTCCACCACCTGCGCCACAACCTCTGGCGGGACAACTGCGCCGTCATCTTCGTGGGCTTCCAGGCGATGGGCACACTCGGTCGCGCCATCGTCGATGGGGCGCAGAAAGTCCGCATCTTTGGCGAAGACGTCGCCGTTCGCGCCCGCGTCTACACGATCAACGGCCTCAGCGCCCACGCCGATCAGAACGGCCTTCTCGAATGGCTGGCAGCGACGGGCGACGCCGGTGTGCTACTCGTGCACGGCGAGCCGAAGAGCATGGAAGCGCTGGCGGGCCGCCTGCGCGAGGCGGGGCGTCGCGTTACCATCGCCGAGCGCGGACAGTCCTATCCCGCCGCTTGACGAGGCCGCCTGTGGGCACCGCAGGCCCTGGCCGACGGTCCACCATTTCCGACAAGCTCTAGTCGTCAAAGGCGGTCGACTGCTTGCGGACGAGGTCGACCAGGTTCCCGAGGGCGATGTTCACGTCGACCAGGTGCAGCCCCCATGTCGGCCCCAGCACCTGCCCGACAACGGGCCTCTCGTCGCCGGGAATGTCCGTGGTGTCGACCTGCAGCCAGTTCGCCTCCCCGTTGCTTTCGCAATGTGCGGTATAGAGCCCGGGGTACGTCAGCCATTCCGTCGGCGCATCAGGCGGCTGGCCCATTAGGTCCGCGAATACCCCCATCAGCCTAACCGTCGAGTAGTACGGCTTGAGCTCGCCTGTTCCCCCTTCGGGCGAAGCGGGATTGACGCACAGCACCTCCAGGTCCCTGCCGTCGGGCTCCGACGCGCTCGGGCCGGAGCGTGGGCGCCCGAAGATCGTGTTTGCGGGCGGAGTCTCGCTGAAGGCGGAATAGGCCACGACGCAGCCCGTTTGCGTTTCTGAGCGGCAGGCGGGAATGTTCTGGAAGTCGCCTCCCACGTCCTGGCCGCGGGCCACCGTCACGTTGCCGCCGATCAGCAGCGCCGACACCAGAAGACGCCGCATCTCCGGGTCGGGGTCGATCTCCTCCGCGACCAGACGCGTGAGCATCATCGTCCCCTGCGAGTGCCCGATGAAGACGACCCCGCGGCCGTCGTTGTAGTGGGCAAGGTAGTCCTGCCAAGCGGAGAGCACGTCGTTGTACGCAAGGTCGCGGGCCTCCGACGTCGCCGTGCCCGGTGAACCGATCGCCTTGAGCGTGAGCTGGCGGTACATCGGCGCGTACACACGGCATACTTCAGAGAAGCGCGACGCCTGCTGCACGGCCACTATCCTCTGGTCGGGGTCGATCGTCAGGTCGGCGTTCACCGTTTCCTGCCTGCTGACCGTGGGGTAAACGTAAAAGCAGTCTATCGGCGGGTCTTCTAGCGGGACCGTCGTCTCGGTTGTCGTTGTGCCGTCTGCCAGGAACACGGTGGCCGTGAGATCGTTCTCGCAGGGGTTGTCGGCGATCCCGGGACGACACAGCCACACCGTGTTCGAGGGCGCTTCGGTAGGGGTCGGCGCGCTCTCGTCAGTGGAAGAATCGCCGCAGGAAATCGCGACGGCGGCGAAAAGCGCCGCGCCGAAGATGAACGCCCTCCGGAACAGCGCAGCGAGACTGCGCCCTCGCCCCGAGTGTTTCCGGCGGTCGATAAGCAACGCGATCATCCCGCTCACCTCCTGATGCGAGGCGCCGCCGTCCGGTAGGATACGCAAGCCATTGGCGGCGCTTTCTGGGTAATCGACATCAGTGGCATAATGGGGACGCGACGCGCCTGAGTCAAGCCGTCATGCGGGGAGCGCTGACCGGCGCGACGGCCGCGGGAGAATTCGGGAGATTCGAGACGAGAGGAGGTGGGACTGATGCGTATCGGCTTCATTGGTGCCGGGGTTGTCGGCACTGCCCTTGCGCGCGCCCTGAACCAAGCCGGCTACACGGTTGTCGCCGCTGCCAGCCGTCGCTTTGAGTCCGCGCAGCGCCTGGCGGAGTCGGTGCCCGGCTGCGCCCCGTACCCCGAGCTACAGGCGGCGGCCGACGCCTCCGACCTCGTGTTCGTCACCACTCGCGACGACGCCGTCGAGGCGGTGGCGCGCTCGGTCCGATGGAGACGCGGGCAGATGGTCGTCTACACCAGCGGCGCCACGACGGTATCAACGCTGGCGGCGGCGAAGGAAGCGGGCGCGCAAACGGCCGGTTTTCACCCCCTGCAAACGTTCGCCAATGCCGAGCAGGCCCTGGCGAACCTGCCCGGCACGACGTTCGTCCTCGAGGGCGAAGGCGAGGTAATGGCCCTCCTCGAGAAGATGGCCGAAGACCTGGGCGGCCGCCACCTCACCCTCCGCTCCGAAGACAAGGTCCTCTACCACGCGGCGGCCGTCGTCACCAGTAACTACACCGTGACGCTGATGCAGATGGCGGCGGACCTGTGGCGCGCCTTCGGCGTGGAGACGGATGTGGCGGTGCAGGCGCTTCTTCCGCTGCTAAAGGGGACGGTGCGGAACATCGAGGCCGTCGGCCTGCCGCGCTGCCTTACGGGGCCCGTTGCGCGCGGCGATATCGGCACGATCAGGGCCCACCTTCAAGCCATGGAAGAACGCGCGCCCGAGCTTCTCCCCGCCTACCGCGAGCTTGCTCTGCGGGCGATCCCGATAGGGATTGCGAAGGGCACTCTGGACCCGGCGGCGGCGGAAGCGCTGCGGGAGACGTTGAAAGCCCACGATGCGGACTAGGGAGGGAGCCGTCGAGGCTAGAGCGAGCGCCGGTACCGGCCGCCGACGGCGTACAGCGCCTCCGATATCTGCCCCAGACTGAGGTACGGCGCCGTCTCCATCAGCGTTTCGAAGAGGTTCCCGCCTTCCACGGCGCAGCGTTGTATCGCCGCGATTGCCGCCGGCGCTCTGTCGGCGTTGCGCGCGTGGAACGCCTCCAGTTCGCACAGGCGCGACTCCTTCTCCTCCGGCGCGCAGCGGGCCAGCTCTATCGGCTGGTCCGACGCCATGACGCCCTCGCCCTTTGGGTTGAGGAAGGTGTTGACCCCCATGATGGGCAGCTCGCCGGAGCTCTTCTTCGCCTCGTAGAGAAGCGACTCCTCCTGTATGCGCGAGCGCTGGTATTGGGTCTCGATGGCGCCAAGCACGCCCCCGCGATCGGAAAGGCGGCGGAACTCCTCCAGCACAGCCTCTTCGACGCGGTCGGTCAGCCACTCGATGAAGTGCGAGCCCTGAAGGATGTTCTCGTTTTTCGCCTGGCCCAGCTCCCTGGTGATGATGAGTTGGATGGCGAGCGCCCGCCGCACCGACTCCTCGGTGGGGGTCGTGATCGCCTCGTTGTAGGCGTTGGTGTGCAGGGAGTTGCAGTTATCGTGGTAGGCCATCAGCGCCTGGAGCGTCGTCCGTATATCGTTGAAGTCGATCTCTTGGGCGTGCAGCGATCGCCCCGACGTCTGGATGTGGTACTTGAGCTTCTGCGAGCGCTCGTCGCCGCCGTAGAGTCGGCGCATCGCCACCGCCCATATGCGGCGGGCGACGCGGCCAATGACCGTGTATTCGGGGTCGAGGCCGGTGCTGAAGAAGAAGCTGAAGTTGGGGGCGAAATCATCGATTCTGAGGCCGCGGGCGAGATACGCCTCGACATAGGTGAAGCCGTTAGCGAGCGTGAAGGCAAGCTGGGTGATCGGGTTCGCTCCTGCCTCGGCGATGTGGTAGCCGGAGATGCTCACCGAGTAGAAGTTGTTCACCTTGTGCTTGATGAAGTACTCCTGCACGTCGCCCATCATGCGCAGGGCGAACGGCAGCGAGAAGACGCAGGTGTTCTGGGCCTGCTCCTCCTTGAGGATATCGGCCTGCACCGTCCCGCGGACGCTCCGCAGCGCCTTCGCTTTGCACGCCGCGTATTCCCTGTCGCTGAGGAGGGCGCGCGTGTCCTCCCACGTCTTGCCGTCCGCTTCCGGCCGGCAGATATCCTCGTCCGCAATGTCGAGGCGCCCCTGTTCGCGGAGATAGCGGCGGCAGGCCTGCCGGATTGCCGTGTTCATGAAGAAGGCGAGGATTGCGGGCGCCGGCCCGTTGATCGTCATGCTCACGCTGGTGGCCGGGTCGCAGAGGTCGAAGCCGGCGTACAGTTGCTCCATGTCCTCGACGGTACAGATGGAGACGCCGCCCTCCCCGATCTTGCCGTAGATGTCGGGACGACGGGCTGGTATTTCTCCGTACAGCGTGACGGAGTCGAAAGCGGTCGAGAGCCGTTTCGCGGGCTGCTCACGCGACAGGTAGTGGAAGCGGGCGTTCGTCCGCGCGGGGCAGCCCTCGCCCGCGAACATGCGCGTGGGATCCTCTTCCTGGCGCCTTAGCGGGAAGACGCCGCCGGTGTAGGGGAAGAATCCGGGCACGTTCTCGAAGTAGACGAACCGGAAAAGCGAGGGCCAGTCGCCGGCGGACGGCAGCGCGACTCGCGGCACTTCGAGTCCCGCCAGCGATTCCACCGTCAGCGGCTGCCGCACCTCGCGGTTCCTCACTCGATAGGCGTACTCTTTGCCGCGGAAAGCCTCAAGGTGGGGGACCATAGACAGGAAGACCGCGCGCGCGTCCGCGCCCAGGCGATCGAACGCCTCGCGGTACGCCGTCTTCAGCGCCCGCACCGCCTCGGAATCGCGCTCCTCCACCGGTAGCGGCTCGTGCGGCGTATCGGGGACGCGCGCGCCGAGCGACTTGAGCGCCCGGTTGATGCCGAACAGGTCGGCGACGGTCTCCACGCCGCGTTGCCCTTCCTCGCGGTAGCTTTCAACGCAGCGCGCGATCTCGCTCAGGTAGAGCTGGCGGTCGGGAGGCAGCGCGGACCCGGCCGCCCGCGAGTGGCGCTCGCGGCTCGGCTCGTGGCCCAGGTCCCAGGAGCGAGCAGTGTCCATCACCCCGATTCGGGCGACGAGGTTCTCGAAAAGCGCCGTGACGCCGTTATCGTTGAAGCGCGAGGCGATTGTGCCGAAGACCATCACCTCAGCGTCGTCGAGCGTGGGGTCGAGCCGGCGGTTCCGCTTGACCTGCTTGACCACGTGGCGGAGCGCGTCTTCCGAGCCGCGGCGCTCGAACTTGTTGATAGCCACGAAATCGGCATGGTCAAGCATCTCGATCTTCTCGAGCTGAGTAAGTGAGCCGTACTCCGATGTCATGACGTAGACGTTGATGTCGCAGAAGGCCGTGATCGCTGAGTCGGCCTGACCGATCCCCGCCGTCTCGAGGACGAGCAGGTCGAAGTCCGCCCCCTTCATCACCTCCAGCGCCGGCCCGATTGCCCGCGGCACCTCCGAGCGCGCCTCACGGGTCGCCATCGAGCGCAGGAAGACGTTCTCGTCGAGCGAGTTCATGCGGATGCGGTCGGCGAGCAGGGAGCCGCCCGTCTTCTTCTTCGATGGGTCGACGCAGAGGATGCCGACCTTTCGGTCCGGGAACTTCAGGCGGATGCGGCAGACCAGTTCATCGATGAGCGACGACTTGCCCGCGCCGCCCGTGCCCGTCACGCCGACGACGAGCGGCCTGTCCGGTCTCTTCCGCGCCTCTTCGAGTCGGCGCTGGAGCGCTTCCCGCAGCGGCGCCGGCAGGCCGTCCTGGCGCTCGGCGAGCGTGAGGAGAGCGGCAACATCCAGACGCTTCTCGTCCAGCGTGTCAAGGATGTCGAAGTCGGACTTCTCCAGTACGTCATTGATTATGCCCGAGAAGCCCATCTTCTGCCCGTCGGCGGGACTGTAGATGCGGCAGACGCCGTACTCTTCGAGGGCCGCGATCTCCGAGGGGAGGATGGTGCCGCCGCCGCCGCCGAACACCTTGACGCAGGACGCGCCGGCGTCCCTCAGGACGTCGACCAGATAGCGGAAGAACTCATTGTGCCCACCCTGGTAGGAGCTGACGCAGACGCCGTTCACGTGCTCCTCGAGGGCGGCCTTGGCGATCTCCGCCACCGACCGGTTATGTCCGAGGTGGATGATCTCGGCGCCGCCCGCCTGGAGGAGACGGCGCACGATGTTGATAGAGGCGTCGTGGCCGTCGAATAGCGACCCGGCGGTCACCAGGCGGACCCTGTGTTTCAGCCGGTAAGTGGGCCAGGGTGAGCTTCTGGCCGTAGTCATCGCTTGCTCCTCGATTCGGGGCAGCCCTTTCGAGGCCGATGATGCGCCCCGGAATGCTAGTATGTTGTCGCGGGCGTGAGGAGTCAAGCGAGAACCGCCCAGCGAACTTATCGCGCCGCGAAGGGTTGCAGCACAACGGTCAGCATCCGATGGAAGAGGTAGGTTCGAAGGTGGTACCCCCGGCGGGACTCGAACCCACGCACCCGGCTCCGGAGGCCGGCGCTCTATCCGACTGAGCTACGGGGGCACACTCATATGTTAGCCGCTGCCCGGCCCGTTGACAAGCTGGACGCGCCCCCTGCTACAACCGGGGTGATTGAAAGGTCGAGGGTGAGACTCAGGAGGCCTTCCGCATCTGGGAGCGGACCATCCCCCGCATCTCCTCTTCCGAGACGTTGGAGCTCTCGGGGTGCATCTCCAGCATGTGGGACTCGCCGCGCTCCATCAGCCTCTCGACCGCGTCCTCGTCGTTCTGCGCTTCGACAGTCAGCGGGTGCCCGCAGGCGGGACACGTGAAGGAGTACTTCATCTCGCAACCTCCTTGTCTGACCAGACTTTCGTAGCGCCGTAGCTTTGTCTGGTGGCTTCCTCAGCTCGCGCGACGTGCGGCGCCCATCCCGAGCAGCAGGTCGTGCATCGGCCTGTCCATCGCCTGGGCGATGTCCGACATCGATATCAGCCCCTTGAGCTGATCGCCCTCGACAACCGGCAGCCGCTTCGTCTTGTTCACGATGATGGTGTGAGCCGCGTCGAGCATGTCCACGTCGGGCCGTATGGTGATGACGGGCTGGCTCATGTGGTTGCCGACCCTGCACTGCTCGGGGTTGTGCCCTTTGGCCGTGCAACTCACCGTAAGGTCGCGGTCGGTGACGATGCCCTGGACTCCCGAACCCACGACTATCAAGCACCCCACGTTGGCGTCCCGCATCAACTGCGCCGCGTGCAGCATGTTGTCGTCCGGCGATATCGTGATGACCCTCTTGCTCATCACGTCTTCGACTTTCATCGCTCCCCTCCCGTTCGTCTTCTCGCCCATACTACGTACCCTTCTGCGTGGAATTCATAAAAGCGCGGGTGCAATACCATAAAGAGAACGTAACAAGGGGCAGCGATAAGCAGGCCAGCCGGCGCAAATGAGCCCCGAGCGCCTATCACATGAGGTAGCGAAGCCAGATGTAGACGCTAGAGATGAGAATGGATGCGAACGTCACCGCCGCCCCATAACGGAAGAACTCCCAGAACCGAATCGGCTGGCCACCCTTCGTTGCGAGATTGGCCACGAGTACGTTGGCGGCCGCCGCCACCATAGTCAGGTTGGCGCCCAAACACGCTCCGAGCGATAACGCCCACCACAGAACGTTGCCCGGTTGCCCCATTTCCATGCCCATCTGTCTCACAACCGGGATCATCGCCGTCGTGTACGGTATCTGGTTCACCAGGCTGGAGAAGAGCGCCGACGGCCAGAGAATGAGCATCGCCGCCGCCGTCTGGCTGCCGCCCGCGATCTCAGCCATCTTTTCGCCGAAGTCACTTAGCAGACCGACGGAATCGACACCCCCCACGACAATGAACAGCCCGATAAAGAAGAGCAAGGTAGACCACTCTACCTCTCGCAACACGTCCTGCGGGTCTTGGCGGCTGAAGACAAGCAGCACGGCGGCGCCGAGCAGGGCCACCGTCGCGGGCTCATAGTCAAACGCGCCGTGGAGAACGAAACCAACGAGGGTCACACCCAACACCATTATCGAAAGCCGCAGCAGGCGTGGATCGGTGATAGTGTCTCTCTCGTCCATGGCCATTATGCGGGCGCGCGTCTCGGGATGGTTCGTCAGCTTGCGCCCAAATAGCAGAGGCGCCAGCAGCACGTACACAACCAAGATAAGCAAAACAACCGGCATTACGTTCAGCACGAACGCCATGAAGTCGAGGTCGGCCGCGCTCCCGATGAGGATGTTGGGCGGGTCACCGATCAAGGTTGCTGTGCCCCCGATGTTGGAAGCCAGCGCTTCCGAGATGAGAAGCGGTACAGCGCTAACCTGGAGAACGCCCGCCAGAAATATTGTGATGGGGGCGATAAGAACGACCGTCGTCACATTGTCGAGGAACGCGGAGAGGACAGCCGTGACCAGCGACAGGCCAACAAGAATCCGCACCGGCTCTCCTCTCCCCAGCTTCGCCGTGCGTATCGCCAGCCACTGAAAGACGCCCGTCTTGCTGAGGATCGCGGCGATGATCATCATGCCGGCGAGAAGGAAGATGACGTTGAAATCGATGGACTGAAAGGCTTCACTCTGATCGAAGCCCTCGATCTTCACGAGGATCATGACAACGGCGCCAGCAAGGGCCGCCGCCGTCTTGTGCACCCGTTCGGAAACGATGACCACGTAGGTGGCGCCGAACACAATGCCGGCTATTACGGTTTCAGGCAAACGCGCTCCTTTCCGATAGAGCCGGCCTCGCGCTAGCCTTCTTTTTTCGACCGGTGGGTCTCGAGCCAGATGGATAGGAGCTGAAAGCGGTCCAGGTAGCCCACGGGCTTCTTCTCCGCGTCGACGATCGGCACGCCCTCCAGCCTGCGTTCGCGCATGATCTCGTACGCGTCACCGACCGAGTCGTCCATCGTTACGAAAGCAGGCGCCTCCATGAGTTCCCCCGCGGTCTGGGCCGTCGATATCTTACTCAATTCGCCCATGTCTCCATCGGACAGTATTCTGGTGAGAAAGCCCTCGGGCGCCACGCGGAAGAACAACTCGTCGAGCAGGAGTCGCACGGGTATGACGCCGACGAGGCGGCCGTCCTCATTCACAACCGCAACAGTGTTGACGCCGCGGCACTCGACGATGCGCTCGGCCAAGTCCTTGATATTGGCGCTCCGGGCAATCGTTACCGGCTCCTCGCTGCAAAGCCTCCATGCCACCTGGACGGGGGTATCCCTCGTTACCAGGTCCTGGCCCCTCTCCGGGCTCGGATGTTTCTCGCCTTCACTGCTTTCCGGCACCTGTTCCCCTTCCTCTCGCTTACGGGGTAGCCTGCATGGCGCCTACATAGAAAAGGCCCCCGAACGGACCCGCTGTTTGCGGCGCAATTATATCATCTTTCCACAGTGCTTAATAGGCACTGTACTCGTTCAGTACATTGGTGACACTATGCCGTCCGCCGTTGTCGTTCTTCAC